>NZ_WXYI01000008.1:147067-200136 GCF_009872315.1 Gordonia sp. YY1
GCCACCCCCGCCGGTTGAGCCGGCACCGAGCGCAACGAAGCCACCCCCGCCGGTTGAGCCGGCACCGAGCGCAGCGAGGAGCCGCGTCGAAACCCCCGAACCACCCGAACCCGATCCGCCGGAAACCCCGGTCCTGTCCCGCCACTGGGACGAGCCCGAGTCCTGGTCCCTGGCGAATCATCTGCGCCACAACGGCTACCGCGGCCTGCGTACCGCGCTCGACACCCCGCCCGCCGACGTCATCGAGATGGTCAAGGCCTCCGGCCTCCGGGGACGCGGGGGTGCCGGATTCCCGGTCGGGATGAAGTGGTCGTTCATCCCCCAAGAAGAATCTCCCGACGCCGAACCGTCGATTCCGCACTACCTCGTGGTCAACGCCGACGAATCCGAACCCGGCACCTGCAAGGACATGCCGCTCATGCTCTTGACGCCGCACACCCTGATCGAGGGGGTGATCATCGCGGCGTATGCCATCCGCGCGCATCATGCGTTCATCTACGTCCGCGGGGAGGTCGCCTCGGTTCTGCGGCGGCTTCGCACCGCGGTCGACGAGGCATACGCCGCCGGCTATCTCGGCACCGACATCCTGGGATCGGGCTTCGACCTGGAGCTCGTCGTGCACGCCGGCGCCGGCGCCTACATCTGCGGTGAGGAGACGGCTCTCCTCGACTCGCTCGAAGGCCGTCGCGGCCAACCACGCCTGCGCCCGCCGTTCCCGGCGGTCGCCGGTCTGTACGCCAGTCCGACCGTGGTCAACAATGTGGAATCCATTGCGAGCGTGCCGTCCATCATCCGTAACGGCGTCGACTGGTTCCGCTCGATGGGTACCGAGAAGTCCCCTGGTTTCACCCTGTACTCGCTGTCCGGCCATGTCACGCATCCGGGCCAGTACGAGGCACCGCTCGGTATCACCCTGCGGCAGCTCCTCGAACGCGCCGGCGGCGTACGCGCCGGACACGAACTCAAGTTCTGGACCCCGGGCGGGTCGTCGACGCCGCTCCTCACGCCGGAGCATCTCGACGTCCCCCTCGACTACGAGGGAGTCGGTGCCGCGGGCTCCATGCTGGGCACCAAGGCTCTTCAGATCTTCGACGAGACGACATGTGTCGTCGGCGCGGTCCTGCGCTGGACCGAGTTCTACGCGCACGAGTCGTGCGGAAAGTGCACACCGTGCCGCGAGGGCACGTACTGGCTGGTGCAACTACTTCACCGGCTCGAGCACGAGGGCGGCACCACCGCCGATCTCGACACCCTCGCCGACGTCACCAACAGCGTCGTCGGAAAGTCGTTCTGCGCGCTCGGCGACGGCGCGGGCAGCCCGATCGTGTCCTCGCTGAAGTACTTCCGTGAGGAGTACCTCGCTCATCTCGACCACGGTTGCCCGTTCGACCACTCGTTGTCGACGGTCTTCGACTCACCGGGCGGCAACCCGACGGGAGGTGTCCGATGACCCTCACACACGGTAGCGATCCGACGACCGGGGCAGACCTCGTCGGGATCACCATCGACGGGCACGAGGTCCGGGTTCCGAAGGGCACCTTGCTGATCCGCGCCGCCGAACAGATCGGCATCACCATCCCCCGCTTCTGCGACCACCCGCTGCTCGACCCGGTCGGCGCCTGCCGCCAGTGCCTCGTCGAGGTCGAGGGTCAGCGAAAGCCGCTGGCGTCGTGCACGACAACGGCCACCGACGGGATGGTCGTCCGGACGCAGCTCAGTTCCCAGATCGCCGCCGATGCCCAGCGGGGCGTGATGGAACTGCTGCTGATCAACCATCCGCTCGACTGCCCGGTGTGCGACAAGGGCGGCGAGTGCCCACTGCAGAACCAGGCCATGTCGGCCGGCCGCAGCGAGTCCCGGTTCGACGGCGTCAAGCGCACGTTCACCAAGCCGGTCCCGCTGTCGTCCGAGGTCCTGCTCGACCGCGAACGATGTGTGCTGTGCGCCCGGTGCACGCGGTTCTCGATACAGATCGCGGGCGACCCGCTCATCGAGCTGGCGGATCGCGGTGCGCTGCAACAGGTCAGCATCTACGAGGACCAACCGTTCGACTCGTACTTCTCCGGCAACACCGTGCAGATCTGCCCGGTCGGCGCGCTGACCGGTGCGCAGTACCGGTTCCGTGCAAGGCCTTTCGACCTGGTCTCGACACCGAGCGTCTGCGAGCACTGTGCGAGCGGATGCGCCCAGCGCACCGATCACCGGCGCGGCCAGGTGCTCCGCCGCCTCGCCGGCGACGACCCCGAGGTCAATTCCGAGTGGAACTGCGACAAGGGGCGATGGGCGTTCGCGTATGCGACCGCGGCCGACCGTCTGACCTCTCCCCTGATCCGCGACCGGCACGGCGAACTTCGGGAGGCGTCGTGGGCCGACGCGATCCGTGTTGCTGCGGAGGGGCTCTCGGCGACCATCGGAAACGTGGGTGTCCTGACCGGCGGACGTCTCACCGTCGAGGACGCCTACGCCTACTCACGTTTCGCCCGCACGGTCCTGAAGTCCGACGACATCGACTTCCGTGCACGCGTCCACAGCACCGAGGAGGCGTCCTTCCTCGCGAGCCGGGTCGCGGGGCGCGGGCTCGAGACCACCTACGACGACCTGTCCGCCGCCCCGGCGGTACTCCTCGTCGGTGTCGAACCCGAGGAGGAATCCCCGATCGTCTTCCTCCGGCTGCGCCGGGCGGTGCGGACCGACCGGCTGCGGGTGGCCACCGTGGCGCCGTACGCGAGCCGCGGAGCACAGAAGCTCGACGCGCGACTGTTCGCCACGAAGCCCGGTGCCGAGGCGGAGATCCTCACCTCGGCCGAGGTCGCCGACCATCTCCGCGAGCCCGGATCGGTGATCGTCGCCGGTGAGCGGCTCGCCGCCGCTCCGGGTGGGTTGCGGGCGGCTGCCGATCTCGCGGACCGCACCGGCGCCCGCATCGCCTGGATTCCCCGACGGGCCGGCGAACGCGGTGCACTCGAGGTCGGCGCCATGGCCGGGCTGCTGCCGGGCGGTCGACCGATCACGGACCGCAGTGCACGCGAATCGGTGTCGGCTGTCTGGGGGCCCGGCATCCCGACGCATCCCGGTCGGGACACCACCGGCATCCTCGACGCGGCCCGGTATCACGGACTGTCACTGGTCGTCGCCGGTGTCGACCTCGAGGATCTCCCCGACCCGGCGGCCGCGAACGAAGCCCTCACCGCCGCACCGTTCGTCGTGAGTCTCGAACAGCGACTTTCGACGGTGACGCCGCACGCCGATGTGGTGTTCCCGGTCGCGGCGGTGGCCGAGAAGGAAGGTACCTTCGTCGACTGGGAAGGCAGGCCGCGCAGCTTCACCGCCGCGCTCACCGAGTCGGGGCACATCCCCGAACACCGGGTCCTGGACGCCCTGGCCCGGCGTCTCGGCGTCGAACTGCGCTGCGACGGGCCTCAGACCATCCACCTGGACCTGCGCCGGATCGGGGCGTGGTCGGGTGACCGCTCGCCCGTCGTCGCTCATGAACGTCCGCTGCGCGCACCCGAATCCGGTCAGGCCGTGCTGGCGACCTGGCACATGCTGCTCGATCTCGGTCGTCTGCAGGACGGTGAACCGCACCTCGCCGGGACCGCGCGTCCACCGGTCGCGCGCATGTCGGCGAGGACCGCCGCCGAAGCCGGTGTCGCGGTCGGCGGGCGGGTCCGGGTCAGCACCGCCGACGGGGAGATCGCGCTGCCCGTCGAATACGCCGACATGCCCGACCGGGTGGTCTGGGTCCCGCTCAACTCGCCCGGATCGCGTGTCCACGCGGACCTGCGGGCACAGGCGGGCGATCTCGTCGCCTTGTCGCCTGCCTCGGCGGCCGACGTCGCCGGAGGCGTCCCGATGAACACAGCCGGAGGCGTCCGATGAACACGCTCACGCTCGCCATCGACTACCCCGACCTCACCGATTTCGGCCACGACCCCATCTGGCTCATCGTCGTCAAGGCCGTCGCCGTGTTCGCCTTCCTGGTCGTCAACCCGCTGGTCGCGATCCTGCTCGAACGCAAGATCATGGCGCGCATGCAAACCCGGATCGGACCCAACCGCGTCGGACCCCGCGGGATTCTCCAGAGCCTGGCCGACGGCGTGAAACTCGCGCTGAAGGAGGGCATCATCCCGACCGGCGTGGACAAGGTGATCTACCTCCTCGCACCGATCATCGCGGTCGTACCGGCGGTCATGGCGTTCGCGGTGATCCCGTTCGGACCGATGGTCTCGGTGTTCGGCCACGAAACCCCCTTGCAGCTCACCGATCTGCCCGTCGGGGTGCTCTATGTCCTCGCCGTCACATCGGTCGGCGTCTACGGCATCGTGCTGGCCGGCTGGTCGTCGGGCTCCACCTATCCACTGCTCGGCGGGCTGCGGTCCACCGCCCAGGTGATCTCCTACGAGATCGCGATGGGACTCACGTTCGCGGCGGTGTTCCTCGACGCCGGGACGATGTCGACGTCCGGGATCGTCGCGGCGCAGGAACACCACTGGTACTTCCTGCTGCTGCTCCCGTCCTTCGTGATCTACGCGATCTCGATGGTCGGCGAGACCAACCGCGCCCCGTTCGACCTGCCCGAGGCCGAGGGCGAGCTGGTGGGCGGCTTCCACACCGAGTACTCGTCGCTGAAGTTCGCCATGTTCATGCTTGCCGAGTACATCAACATGGTGACGGTCTCGGCCCTCGCCACCACGATGTTCCTGGGCGGCTGGCAGGCCCCGTGGCCGCTGAGTGCCTTCGACTGGGCGAACTCCGGATGGTGGCCCGTCCTCTGGTTCACCATCAAGGTCTGGGCGTTCCTGTTCGTGTTCATCTGGCTCCGAACCAGCCTGCCGCGGTTGCGGTACGACCAGTTCATGAACCTGGGCTGGAAGGTGCTCATCCCGATCTCGCTCGCCTGGGTGATGGTCGTGGCGATCATCCGCGCCTTCGTCGGCGGCGACAACGCCGAACTCATCCGGGCCCTCATCTCGGCGGGCGCCGGTCTCGTGGTGACCGGCCTCATCGCCTATGCGATCTGGCGGATGATGCGGGTACCGGAGGTGCCGGAGACGGCCGCCGAACCCGAACGTCCGGCAGCATTCGACGCCATGGCCGGCGGGTTCCCGATCCCGCCGATGCCCGCACCGGACTCGAGATCGCAGCCGGTCCGCACCGATCCCGATCTGCCCCTTCCCGCCGATCAGACGCCGAGCAGGGAGACCACCGATGCCTGATTTCCTCAAGCCCGTCAGTGGATTACGCGTCACCTTCGGTGGCATGTTCCAGCCGAGCATCACCGAACAGTATCCCGAGGAGAAACGACCGACCGCACCTCGCTATCACGGTCGCCACCAACTCAATCGGCACCCCGACGGACTGGAGAAGTGCATCGGGTGTGAGTTGTGCGCCTGGGCGTGTCCGGCCGACGCCATCTATGTCGAGGGGGCCGACAACACACCAGACGAGCGGTATTCGCCCGGTGAGCGATACGGGCGGGTCTACCAGATCAACTATCTGCGGTGTATCGGCTGCGGACTCTGCATCGAGGCGTGTCCGACGCGTGCGCTCACGATGACCAACGACTACGAACTCGCCGACGACAACCGCGCCGACCTCATCTACGAGAAGGACCGGCTGCTGGCGCCGCTGCAACCGGGCGTCGAACCGCCGCCGCACGCCATGGCACCGGGATCGACCGAGGAGAACTACTACCGGGGTGAGATCACCTCCGACGGCCGGCTGACCCCGTTGCCGACTCCGACTGTGCGCGAGGGTGCACGGGAGCCGCGGCCATGACGCCCGGATCGATGACGACGCTTCTCGCCGACGAACTGGTCCGCACCTCGACCGGGGAGGCCGTGCAGTTCTGGGTACTCGGCGTCGTCGCGGTGGTCGGCGCACTGGGTGTCGTGTTCGCCACCAAGGCCGTGTATTCGGCGATCTTCCTGGCCACCACGATGATCGTTCTCGCGGTCTTCTACGTGGCCCAGGGCGCACTGTTCCTCGGGGTCGTGCAGGTGGTCGTCTACACCGGCGCGGTGATGATGCTGTTCCTGTTCGTGCTCATGCTCATCGGCGTCGATTCATCGGACTCACTCAAAGAGACCCTGCGAGGGCAGCGCGTGGCCGCGTCCCTCGTCGGACTCGGCTTCGGTGTGCTCCTGATCGCGGGGATCGGCAACGCAACCATCGCGGTCACCACCGGCGCGACCGCGCCCGGCGCACTTGATACTGACAGCAACTACGGCATCGAGGCGATCGCCGAACTGATCTTCGTCCGTTATCTGTGGGCCTTCGAACTGACCGGCGCCCTGCTCATCGCCGCCACCCTCGGCGCGATGGTCTTGGCCCACCGGGAGCGGTTCGGTCCGCGCCTGACCCAGAAAGAGCTGTCGCAGGCCCGGTTCCGTAGCGGCGTCAACCTCACGCCCCTGCCGAGTCCCGGTGTCTACGCCCGCCACAACGCGGTCGACGTCCCGGCGCGACTCCCCGACGGGAGTCCCTCCGACCTCTCGGTGAACGCCATCCTGGCCGCACGCACGTTGCGGCAGAAGAACTCGAAGGGTCCGAAGAATCCCGAGGGCCAGAATCCCCGGGGGCGCGCATGAACCCGGAGAACTACCTCTACCTCTCGGCACTGCTGTTCACCATCGGCGCTGCCGGGGTCCTGCTGCGACGCAACGCGATCGTCGTGTTCATGTGCATCGAGCTGATGCTCAACGCCGCCAATCTCGCCTTCGTCACGTTCGCTCGGATGAACCAGTCCTTCGACGGGCAGGTGATCGCCTTCTTCACGATGGTGGTCGCCGCAGCCGAGGTGGTCGTCGGGCTCGCCATCATCATGACCATCTTCCGATCGCGCCGCTCGGCGTCGGTCGACGACGCGGATCTGCTCAAGCGGTAGAGGAGGATTGGTGAACGCCGAACTGACCGCGTCACTGCTCTGGTTGGTCCCCGCGCTCCCGCTCGCCGGTGCGGTGATCCTTCTCCTCGGCGGTCGTGCCACCGATCGCTGGGGTCATCTGCTCGGTACCGCCGCGGCGATCGCGTCGTTCGTGGTCGGACTGGTGATGTTCGCCGGGATGGTGTCCCGCCCGGCCGACGACCGCGGGGTGACCGACACACTGTTCCGCTGGGTGCCGGTCGGAGACTTGCAGGTGGACTTCGGTTTCCGCCTCGATCAGCTGTCCATGTGCTTCGTCCTCCTGATCACCGGTGTCGGGTCGCTGATCCACGTCTACTCGATCGGCTACATGTCCGACGACCCCGACCGCCGACGATTCTTCGGCTACCTCAACCTGTTTCTCGCGGCGATGCTCGTCCTCGTCCTCGCCGACAACTATCTCGGCCTGTATCTCGGCTGGGAGGGTGTGGGCCTGGCATCGTATCTGCTGATCGGCTTCTGGCAGTACAAGCCGACCGCGGCGACCGCGGCGAAGAAGGCCTTCGTGGTCAACCGCGTCGGCGACATCGGACTCGCCGTCGCACTGATGATCATGTTCGCCACCTTCGGATCGGTCGCGTTCACCGCGGTCTTCGACGGCGCTCCCCAGGCCGGCGAAGGAACCCTCACCGCACTGGGTTTCGTGCTCCTGCTCGCGGCGTGCGGCAAGTCTGCTCAGGTACCGCTGCAGTCGTGGCTCGGCGACGCGATGGAAGGTCCGACCCCGGTGTCCGCGCTGATCCACGCGGCGACGATGGTGACCGCCGGCGTGTATCTGATCGTGCGCTCGGGTCCGATCTTCGACCTGGCACCCGTCGCACAGGTCGGTGTCGTGGTGGTCGGATCGGTGACGCTGCTGTTCGGTGCGATCATCGGCTGCGCCAAGGACGACATCAAGAAGGCGCTCGCGGCGTCGACGATGAGCCAGATCGGGTACATGGTCCTGGCCGCCGGACTCGGTCCGGCCGGCTATGCGTTCGCCATCCTGCACCTTCTCACGCACGGCTTCTTCAAGGCCGGCCTGTTCCTCGGTGCCGGATCGGTGATGCACGGGATGAACGACGAGACCGACATGCGACGCTACGGCGGACTCCGCAAGCTCATGCCGATCACCTTCGTCACCTTCGGCGTCGGCTATCTCGCGATCATCGGAGTCCCGCCGTTCGCGGGCTTCTACTCCAAGGACCACATCATCGAGGCCGCGTTCGGGGAAGGCGGCGCGAAGGGGCTGATCCTCGGTGGTGCAGCGCTTCTCGGGGCGGGTATCACCGCGTTCTACATGACCCGCGTGATGCTCCTGACGTTCTTCGGGGAGAAGCGGTGGCACGACGGCACGGATGCCGCTGTCCCGCATCCGCACGAGTCGCCCAGGGTGATGACCGGACCGATGGTTCTGATCGCACTGGGTTCGGTGGCCTCCGGCGGGCTGCTCGCGATCGGCGGGTCGCTCGAGCACTGGCTGGAACCGGTGGTCGGCGAACACACGGCTCATCATCTGATCCCGGTGTGGGCGATGACCGCGATCATCCTCGTCGTCGTCGCGGTCGGCGTCGCGATCGCCTACCGGCAGTACGCCACCCGGCCGGTGCTCGTCCTCGCACCCGAGGACGTGTCGGTGCTGACGGTCGCGGCACGGCATGATCTGTACGGCGACACGATCAACGAAGAGCTGCTGATGCGTCCCGGACAGCGCGTCACCGCCGGCCTGGTCGCCGTGGAGTCCGACGGCGTCGACGGTCTGACGAGTGGCGTCGGCGTTGCCGTGACCCGCACGTCGCGTCGAATACGCAGGTGGCAGAACGGTTATGTGCGGTCCTACGCGCTGTCGATGTTCGCCGGGACGACCCTGATCGTCGCGCTCGTGATGGCGGTGAACGTGCTGTGAACATCCCCTGGCTGACGATCCTCTGGTTCGCACCCGCGGTGGGCGCGGCCCTCGTTCTCGCGATACCCGCTAGCCGTCCCGCGGCGGCTCGATGGTTCGCCTTCGCCATCACGCTCGGAGTCCTCGTCGTGGCCGTCGGCCTCGCGATCGGATTCGATCCGGCCGGTGAGCGATACCAGTTCACCGAAGACGTGAGCTGGATTCCGGCGCTGGGAACCCGATACGCGTTGGGGCTCGACGGGATCGGCCTGGTCCTGATCCTGTTGACGGCCGCACTCCTGCCCCTGCTCCTGCTCGCCGGCTGGCACGACGCCGAATCCGCCGGGTCGCTGGACCATTCGGGCGGACGCGCCCAGAAGGGTCCGCACATCTACCTCGCACTGCTCCTCGCCACCGAGGCGATGGTGCTGATGAGCTTTGTCGCGCTGGACATCCTGCTCTTCTACATCTTCTTCGAGGCCATGCTCATCCCGATGTACTTCCTCATCGGCGGCTTCGGCACCGGACCCAACCGCTCCGGCGCGGCGGTGAAGTTCCTGTTGTACAACCTGTTCGGCGGTCTGCTCCTGCTCGCCGCCGTGATCGGCGTGTACGTCGTCTCCGCACAGAACAGCGTCGGGGCTGATGGCGGCGGGACTTTCGCGCTCGGCGACATCGTGGCCGCGGTGTCGAGCGGCCAGATCGACGACACCACCGGCCTCGCGAAGTTGCTGTTCCTCGGTTTCATGTTCGCGTTCGCGGTGAAGGCCCCGCTGTGGCCTCTGCATTCGTGGCTTCCCGATGCTGCGGTCGCGGCCACCCCGACGTCGGCGGTGCTGATGATGGCCGTCATCGACAAGGTCGGGACCTTCGCGATGCTGCGGTTCTGCCTGCAACTGTTCCCGGATGCGAGCCGGTACTTCGCGCCACTGATCTGCGGACTCGCGGTCGTCAGCATCGTCTACGGTGCGATCCTGGCCATCGGCCAGACCGACGTCATGCGCCTGATCGCCTACACCTCCATCTCGCACTTCGGTTTCATCATCCTGGGCATCTTCGTGATGACCGATCAGGGACAGACCGGTTCGGCGCTGTACATGGTCAACCACGGACTCTCCACCGCCGCCCTGTTCCTCATCGCCGGGTTCCTGGTGTCGCGCCGCGGCAGTCGGCTGATCGCCGACTACGGCGGGGTCCAGAAGGTCGCCCCCGTCCTCGCCGGCACCTTCCTCGTCGCGGGCCTGGCAACCCTGTCGCTACCCGGCCTCGCCCCGTTCATCAGCGAGTTCCTGGTCCTCATCGGCACATTCACGCGCTACCCGGTGGCGGCGGTCCTCGCATCATCCGCGCTGGTGCTCTCCGCGATCTACATCCTGTGGACCTATCAGCGCATGATGGGCGGCCCCCCGAAGCCCGACGACGTGCGGGTGTCGTCGATACGCGACCTCGCCGGCCGCGAGCTGGCCGTCGTCGTACCGCTCCTCGCGCTACTCATCGCCCTGGGGGTCTATCCCAAGCCGATGATCGACCTGATCGATCCCGCGGTGCAGAGCACGCTCACCACGGTCGGGGTCACCGATCCCGCACCCGCGGTGGCGGACCCGGTCCCGATCCCGGCCCACGACCGGCCTGAGGGCCCCACCACCGATGCGGAGGCCCACCGATGAGTCCGTCCGTCGTTGCGCTGAGTTCGACGCCGCTGGCCGCGATCGAGACCCCGAGCGTCGAGTACGCGGCCCTGTCGCCCATGTTGATCGTGTTCGGCGCAGGTGTCATCGGGGTCCTGGTAGAGGCCTTCGCTCCGCGCAGGCTGAGGTACCCACTGCAACTCGGGCTTTCGCTGGGCGGACTCGTCGTCGCGCTCGCTGCGCTCGCCACCGTGACGGCCGCACAGACAGCGGACGGCTCGAACGGACAGTTCGCGATGTCGGGGGCCGTCGTTCTGGACCGCCCGACCCTGTATCTGCAGGGACTCCTGCTGATCATCGCGATCATCGCGGTCGGGTTCATCGCCGAACGTCGGCTCGAGCGGGTCGTCGCGCCGGTCACCATGCGTACCCTGGCCGGCGCCGCGGTCACCGACGATCAGTCCGGCAGAGCAGGATTCAACGGCGGGGGCGTCGACGCGGACATGTTCACCCCGTCCGGCGCCTCGGTCCCGAACACCGACGCCGAGTTCGAGGCGACTCGTGCCGGGGCGGTGACGACCGAGGTGTTCCCGCTGGCACTGCTGGCGGTCGGCGGCATGATGCTGTTCCCGGCGTGCGGTGATCTGCTCACCATGTTCATCGCGCTGGAGGTCTTCTCGCTGCCGCTCTACCTGTTGTGCGGGCTGGCTCGGCGTCGTCGGCTGATCTCGCAGGAAGCATCTCTGAAGTACTTCCTGCTGGGCGCCTTCTCGTCGGCCTTCTTCCTGTTCGGTGCAGCATTCGTCTACGGGGCGACCGGCTCGTTGAACCTGTCGACGATCGGTGCGTCGATCACCGACGTCGCCGGTACCGGTGGCGACACGACGCTGGCGCTGATCGGTTTGGCGATGCTCGCGGTCGGACTGTTGTTCAAAGTCGGTGCGGTGCCGTTCCATTCGTGGATTCCCGATGTCTATCAGGGGGCCCCGACCCCGGTCACCGCGTTCATGGCATCGGCCACCAAGGTCGCGGCGTTCGGTGCGCTCCTCCGGGTCTTCTACGTCGGTTTCGGGGCGCTGCGCGACCAGTGGGAACCGGCGCTGTGGGCGGTGGCGATCGCGTCGATGGTCATCGCCTCGGTGATGGCCGTGACCCAGAACGACATCAAGCGGATGCTCGCCTACTCGTCGATCGCACACACCGGGTTCATCTTGCTCGGCCTGATCGCCTTCGACGATGCCGGGCTCGGCGCGACGCTCTTCTATCTGGCCGCCTACGCCTTCACGACCCTCGGCGCCTTCGCGACCGTGGCGGTGATCCGCGAACCCGACGCGGACACGAGCACGTCGGCGCGCACGGCCGCGGTCCACGGCACCGCCGCGACCGTCCGCAATCCTCATCTGTCCGGGCGTGAGGCGACCGATCTCACCCAGTGGTCGGGTCTGGGCCGACGGTATCCCTTGGTCGGCGCCATGTTCGCGGTCTACCTGCTGTCCTTCGCCGGCATCCCGCTCACGAGCGGCTTCATCGCCAAGTTCGACGTCTTCGCCGCGGCCGCCGGCAGCGGTGGCGGCGTTCTCGTGGTGATCGGTGTGATCAGCAGCGCGATCGCCGCCTACGTCTACATCCGCATCATCGTGGCCATGTTCTTCGACGATGTCCCCACCGGCGATGCCCCGCACGTCGTGAAGCCCAGCATCCTCACCACCACCGGCATCGCGGTCTGCACGCTGGCCACCGTCGTGCTCGGCATCTTCCCGCAACCGCTGCTCGACCTCGCCGACGCGGCCGCGACCTTCCTGCGCTGACCCGCAAACCCACCCCTTTTCAGCATTTCCACCCCCCTGCGAGGGGGTGGAAATCTCCATCCGTGGTGGGTTTGTGGAGCAGGTCGACGATGCCGTGCCATCCTGGAAGCCGTGGATCTCGTCAGGCACCTGCGGTTCTTCGTCGCCGTCGCCGAGGAGGGCCACTTCGGGGACGCGGCCGCCCGGTTGGAGATGACGCAGCCACCGGTGTCGCAGGGGCTGCGCCGCCTGGAGAGGGAACTCGGGGTTCAGCTCATCCGGCGCACCTCCCGCGGTGCGGAACTCACCGACGCCGGTCGCGACCTGTTACCCCGGGCACGACTCCTCATCGACGACGCGGCGCGGTTCCTGGGCGAAGCCCGACGCCTTCACGAGGGTTCTGAGGTACTGCGTTGGGGTGCAGTACCTCTCGCGGGGAGCGCGGCCGTCGCCGCTGTCGCACAACGCCTCGGCGACGTGTCGTCCGGTCAGGAGATGGTGAGTGCCGCGGCGGTGAGTCTGATCGAGCAGGTGTCGGCGGGCACGCTCGACCTGGCCATCGTCGACGCGCCCTGCGTCACCGGCACTCTCACCACCGGCCCGGTCGTCGTGTTCCGACGCCACGTCGTCGTGCCGGCCCGTCATCCGGTCACCACCGCAGCACGTCCCCGGTTGCGCCACCTTGCGGGCCTGGACTTCTGCCACCCGCCGCGCGCCGCGAATCCGCCGGCTCATGACCAGCTGATCGACCGCCTCCGCGAGTCCGGACTCGATCCAAGAATCCTGGCCGTCTCGTCCTCCGAGCACCTGGTGGCCGCGGTCGCCGGTGGCGGAGCCTTCGGCCTGACCGTTGACCCGGAACGTCTCGCGTCGCTCGACGGCGTTCGGTGTCTCCCCATCGGGCGCGACGCCACGGCGCTGCGACTCCGGGTCGTCTACCGGGAATCCGCACTCGCCGAGGTCGCGGACGTGTCAACGGCGGCACTGTGGAAGATCAGCAAGGCCGCCGGGTGAACCCAGAACCAGCTGAGCTGCCCCTACACGTGCGGAAGCGGGTCGACCGCGACGTCACGGAGACCCTCGCCGACGCCGGCTGTTCCGGCTGGATACATGCGACGACGATCGGTTCCCCACGGATCGGATACTCCTTCGACGCCGACGCTCCGGTCGTCCTGGCCTCGGTGTACAAGCTCGCTCTACTGATCTCGTTGTGCCGCAGCGCAGATCGCGGTGACATCGACCTGACCTCGTCGGTGACGGTCGACCCGACACAATGGGCACAGGGTCCGACCGGACTGGCCGCGTTGCGCGATCCGATCACACTGAGCCGGCGAGACCTCGCCACCTCGATGATGACCGTCTCCGACAACGTCGCCGCCGACGTCATCCTCGACGAGATCGGACTCGACCGCGTACGCGAGGACCTTGCAACGCTCGGTGTCGCGAACACCCGGATCGTCGGCGGAGTCGCAGAGCTACACCAGCGTCTCCAGCGGGAAACCGGGACAAGCACGGTGGCAGAGGCTTTCGCCGCGCTCGCAGACCCGGATGACGACACGTCGGTCAGCGCCTACGACGCCGCGTACTCCAGTTCGTCCACGCCTCGGGACTGCACGACGCTGCTGTCCGCGGTCTGGACCGACCACGCGGCGTCGAACGAGATGTGTGCGTTCATCAGGGACACCATGCGTCGTCAAGTGTTCACCTCGCGCCTCGCGTCTGGATTTCCGTTCCGACGGGTCACCGTTGCGGGCAAGACGGGCACCCTGGTCGCGATCCGCAACGAGATCGGCGTCGTCGAGTTCCCCGGTGAGTTGCCGGTCGCCGTCGCGGTCTTCACGTCGAGTGCACGGTCTGAGCCCGCACTGCCGCACGTGGACCGGGCCATCGGTGAGGTCGCCCGGACGGTCGTCACGGAGCTCCGCACTCCCGCTGAGTAGCGCGGCAACCTGCCCCGATAGCGTTTCGCTATGGCGTCATCGCGCGTCGTGACCTTGCGTGGGGAGGCTCGGGTCGGTTGTCTGGCCACATGCGTCGGTTGTTGGTGATCCTGAGTGTTCTCGCGGTGCTGGTCGGCACGTTGTCGGGGTGTTTCCTGTCGAAGGACTCGCCGGAGGACACGTTGCAGTCGTTCGCG
Source organism: Gordonia sp. YY1 (assembly GCF_009872315.1). NCBI lineage: Bacteria > Bacillati > Actinomycetota > Actinomycetes > Mycobacteriales > Gordoniaceae > Gordonia > Gordonia sp. YY1. The sequence goes on from NZ_WXYI01000008.1 coordinate 161,409, forward strand.
GACGCACTGCAGCGAGGAGATGTCGACGCGGCCGCCGGGCTCACCGACGACCCGACGACGGCTCGCACGACGATCCGGTCGATCTTCGACGGTATGGGCTCCACCCCGAAACTGTCGGTCGCCGCCGACCTCGTCGACGACAAGAAGGTCACCGGAACGCTCGACCATCAGTGGCAGATCCGAAACACCAATACGGCCTACCAGACGTCGGTCGTTCTCGCCGAGACGGATTCGGGCTGGCGCGTCCGGTGGCAACCATCGGTCATGCACCGGCAACTCCGCGCGGGACAGTCCTTCTCGTACAGCGACGACCGCGCCTACCGCACACCGGTTCTCGATACCAATGCGCGCCCGCTGATGACGTGGCAGCCGGTGACGTTGATCAGTCTCGAACGGGCACAACTCGCTTCGGCCGAGACGTTGGCCCGTGCGCTGCGACCGGTCGAACCGTCGATGACGGCGGCCGGGATCCGCAAGCTCTTCGACGGCAACAACGCCCCGCGTCAGACCGTGATCAGGCTGCGTGAAGCAGATCTCGAACGTGTCCGGCGCAGCGTCGAGTCGACCGCCGGCGTGACGAACACCGAGCAGGGTGCGCTCCTCAGTGCCACCAGGGACCTCCATTCGCCCGCGATGTCGGGACTCGAGGACATCTGGCGTGGCGCGATCGACGCCACGGCCGGCTGGTCGATCCAGATCGTCGACAACGACGGCACTCCAACGCATCTCGTGGACTCCGCGCAACCGGGCACCACGCCGCCGATACGCACCTCCATCGACCGAGACATCCAGACCCGGGCACAACGCGCCGTCGACGGTGAACGACGTCCCGCGATGATCGTCGCCATCTCCCCGTCGACCGGCGGGATCGTCGCCGTCGCCCAGAACGACGCCGCCGACAGGTCCGGCGCGGTCTCCCTCACCGGCTTGTACCCGCCGGGATCGACCTTCAAGACCATCACCACCGCAGCGGCATTGGCCGCCGGGGTGGTGCAGCCGACGTCGCAGGTTCCCTGTCCCGGGCGCACGACGATCGAGGGACGAACCATCCCCAACGAGGACGACTTCGACCTCGGAACCGTCGCGCTGCCAACAGCTTTCTCCCGCTCGTGCAACACGACCATGGGAGCTCTCGCGAACAGACTCCCCGCCGACGGGTTGACCACGATGGCCCGCCGATTCGGCATCGGCGCCGACTACACGGTCCCGGGCCTGACCACCGTCACCGGACGAGTGCCCGTGGCCGACACCCCTGCCCTGCGCGTGGAGAACGGAATCGGTCAGGGCACGGTGACCGTCAGCCCGTTCGGTCTGGCGCTGGCCGAAGCGAGTCTCGCGCGGGGTGAGACCGTCACGCCCACGCTGGTCGAGGGACAGCGCACCACCGGCGACACCGAACCCGAACAGATTCCCGACGACGTGGTCCGTGCACTGCGAAGCATGATGCGCGACACCGTGACCCGCGGTACCGCCACCGCGTTGCAGGACATCCCCGACCTGGGCGGCAAGACCGGCACCGCCGAGTACGGTGACAACAAGAACCCACACGGGTGGTTCGCCGGTATCGTCGGCGACCTCGCCTTCGCGACGCTCGTCGTCGGCGGCGGGTCGTCGGCGCCCGCCGTGCAGGTCAGCGGCGAGTTCCTGCGTCCGCTGCGGTCATTCGGCGGATAGGCCGGCCAGTATCCGGGCCATCAGATAGCCGGACACGCGTAGCTCACCGTTGTTCCCGTCGCGGGGATAGTCGGCATGCCCGAATGCGCCTTGCCGCTCCACACCGTCGGCGGTGGTTCGATCGTCGACTTCGAGTTGCACGAGGTCGGTCGAGGTTGGCCGCGGACCGTTGGGGCCGACGGGCCCGAGGGACTGACCGTACGAGATGCTGTCGCTCTCGCCCTGCATGACGAACCCGTGACCGTCCTCGAGCCCCAGCTCGGGTTCGTCGTTCGCCTCGAATCCCGGAGAGCCGTAGAAAACGGCATCGTCGACCGGATGTCCGCCGGGGGTCTGCAGCGCCAGTCCTTGCGTCAGCGACCCGTAGGAGTGCCCGAGTGCGACGATGTGCGGGTCCGCCTTGTTCGACGTCGCATCGATCGCACGGTAGAAGTTCGCCAGTTCCGGCGCACCGTCGCTCGCCCGATCCTGTTGCGCCACTTCCAGCCACGACCATCCGGACGGACGGCTGCCGTCGGAGTCCGGCGGTTCGAAATCGAGCCACGAGACGGTGGCGACCCTCTCGTGTCCGCGTCCGGCGCGCTGGAGCTCGTCGAGCGTTTCGTCGCGCAGAGCTGCCGACTCACCCAGCATGGATCCGAAGCTGTTCCGGATGTTCGTGTTCAGTCCCGGCGTCGTGACCGAGACATGGTCGGCATCATCGGGATTGCCGATGGAGATCGCCGCCTTGCCCTGCTCCCCGGAGAACATGTCCATCACCAGCAGCATCCGACCATTCAGATTCGACGGGCTCCACTCGTTGTCGGCCATCAACTCCTGCAGCGTCTGCACATCCCGGATCTTCTTCCCGACCTGTTCGAGTTCGGCGTCCTCGTTGGTGAAGAGGCCGCCGAACCTGATCTGCCTCGTGAGCTGATCCCGACGATCCTCGAGCTGTCTCAGCACGTCGTCGAGCCGGGCGACGTTCGCAGCATGTCTGATCGGCGACGGGATGCCGTCGACGTTGCCCAGCAGATCCGGTCGGTCGCGTAACAGCTCCTGCTGTTGCTCGGGAGCCAGCGCGTCCCAGTAGGCATTCACCTCGTCGGGCGACTTGCCCGCCGGCGGTTCGAGAGGGGTGAGCCCGCCCTGTCCAGCCCCCGCCTTCGTCGCCTCTTCCATGCTCCCGGCATCGTTCGCGGTGATCTTGCCGTCGCGGATGGCGTCGAACACCCGCGCGGCATCGGCGTCGACATCGGTTGCCTGGGTGATGAGTGCCTTCACCGCGGTCTCCAGTGCCTTCCGCAGGTCCTCCCGCGCTTCGTCGTCCTCCGGGTCGGGTGTCGGTGCGGCGGTCACGGACCCGTCGTCGTGGATGGTCATCGACGCATCCGCGGCCTGCACCCGTAGACCGGCGAGTCGGCCTTGGAGGTGTTTGACCGCCGAGGAGGTCTCGACGGCGAGCTGCCGGGCCGCACCGAGGACTGCGGCTTCGTCGCGGAGGTCATCGACCGTGACCGCGTACAGCTGTCGGGCGGCGTCGGCCGCATCGCCGAACCAGCCCGGCAGCTCGCCGGCTGTCCGTAGCGCACCCTCGATCTCGCCGACGGTCGTCACGCGTTTCGCGAGGGAGTCGGCCATCGTGTCGAGCGCGCCGGTGTCCCAGGCGTCGATTCGGGCAAGATCCGTGGAGTCAGCCCGGCGACGAGGCGTTCGATCCGTCCGCGGCCGGCGGAGTCACCGCTTCCGCGGGGCCGGCGGGGAGCCTGCACGGCGTCCGGATCGACAGTAGCGCTGCCTCGAAGGTGCCGAACTTGACGGAACCGTTCTCGTCGTCGGAGAACCGGACCTCTCGGTCACCCGGCTGATTTCGTGTCCACGTCTCGTTCGTCAACCCCGCCGCGGCAGCGGCAGAACGCACGATCTCCACGGCTCGGGGCCACTGCTCTTCGCTGATCGGCACCGGGGATGTCCGACGGTCGAGCTGGACGGTCCTGCCGTCGGTCTCCAGCCACTCGCCCGAGCAGGGGTTCCGGTAGTCCGGGAACAGGTTGTCCGGCGGATTGGTCGATTCGAACCTCACGCCGGGCGCGATCACCTCGACCTGCTCGACGATCGCCTCCCGCATGGCGCGGAAATCATCCAGGGTCGCTTCCAGGCTCGGTAGCCCGCGAAGCTGCCCGTTCAACTCCGCCACTCTCGCCGCGGACACGTCGTCCGACGGTCCGAACGTCGCTTCGTCCACCGCGGAGCACCCCCCTCCACACAGAACGGCCGCGAGTACCACCGCAACCCATCCCGCACGCATCACGTAACCCCCGACCGGCTCTGCGGGTAGCCTGCTACCTGCACCAGAAACATACTTCAACGCACGGGGGTGCCGGTATGTCTGCTCACGAGTCAGAGGTCGATCCCGAAGTTCTGTGGCACTCCGCCCGAACCATCACGACGACCGCCGACCTTGCGGAGACCCATCTCAAGAGCAGCGATGCGGCGGTGGCCTCGTGCGGTCGCGGCTGGTCGACCATGGCGTCCGCGGGCTTTCGACGAGTTCGTGGACCGCTCGGACCGATTCACCAGAGACCTGTTGCAGAAGCTCGCGGACCTCGAGCAGAGCACCCGGGCTGCAGCCGCACAGTACGAACGCACCGACGCCGCCAGTGGTCGGGAGATCGCCGCGACCGCTGGAGATTCCCGTCTTTTGAACCTCTGAACCTTGACCGCCGGCGTGTCATCGGCTCAGATGAAACGCATGGGCGACGAACTGTTCGAGCACAAGACCAAGACCACGCTGACCCGCGAAGAAGCGGCCCAGCGGCTTCGCGACCTCGCCGATGCGATCGCCCGGCACAATGAGGTGTCGTTCGTCGCCAACAACAAGACCGTGCGAATCGACGTCCCCCCGCAGGTCAAGCTCAAGGTCGAGTTCGAGCGCGGCGAGAAGGAATCCGAGATCGAGATCGAGATCTCCTGGTAGCCCCGCTCCCGACCGCCGATGCCCGGTCGGATTCGGTCCAGTCCTCGGTGATGCCTCTCGCCGATCGGCTCGACGACGCCAGTACCCACACCGCGCCGCCCAACGCGTAATCGTCGACCTGCGCGCTCGCGTCGAGGAGCGTCGAACCGACCCGCTCGGAGTCGGCGATCCTCGTCGTCAGAACAAATGCCCCGCGACTGAGGCGTCGAACACAGCAGGAACAATCCCGCTTAGTTGCGTGTTACAACCTTCACGTCTGCCTTTAGTTGCAGCTTTCAACAATTTGCCGTCCACGTGCGCGAACATCGCCGGCAGCACGCGGACGCGTACCGCGGAGGTATCAGAGGATGAGCGCACCCGCCGCCGGGCCGGTGGAGGTCGAGGACATCCCGATGACCCATCGCCAGCGAATCGAGGCACTGGTCGGCCTCCTGCTGGGGATGTTCGTCGCCTTCCTGTCCTCGACCATCGTCTCCAATGCACTGCCGACGATCATCACCGATCTGCACGGCACACAGAACCAGTACACCTGGGTGGTCGTCGCGACCCTCCTGGCGTCGACCGCCACCACCCCGATCTGGGGCAAGTTCGCGGATCTGGTGAGCAAGAAGCTGCTGGTGCAGATGTCACTGGCCCTGTTCACCATCGGATCCGTCCTCGCCGGGACCTCGCAGTCCGTCGACATGCTCATCGGGTTCCGTGTGATCCAGGGTCTGGGTCTGGGCGGTTTGCAGGCGTTGGTCGTCATCGTGGTGGCAACCATGTTCAGCCCGCGTGAGCGCGGTCGCTACCAGGGTCCGATGGCCGCGGTGATGTCGGTCGCCACGGTTGCTGGTCCGCTGATCGGCGGGCTGATAGTCGACACCAGTTGGCTCGGCTGGCGCTGGACCTTCTACGTCTGCGTGCCGCTCGCCGTCGCGGCACTGCTGGTCATCCAGCGCACGCTGAACCTCCCCGTGATCCGCAAGAAGGTCAGCATCGACTACGGCGGCGCTGTCCTCATCGCCGCGGGTGTCAGCATTCTGCTGATCTGGGTGACCCTCGCCGGGAAGAGCTTCGACTGGGCGTCGGCGGCGTCCTACGCACTCGTCGCGCTGGGGCTGGTGCTGCTGGCGGCCGCGGTGTTCGTCGAGTCGCGGGTGAGCAGCCCCATCATCCCGTTGCATCTGTTCCGCGATCGCACGACGACGCTGGCCACGCTGGCAAGCGTCGCCGTCGGTGTCGCCCTCTTCGGTGGTGCGGTGTTCCTGGGTCAGTACTTCCAGGTCGCCCGCGGCTACTCGCCGACCGCGGCGGGCCTGCTCACACTCCCGATGATCATCGGCTCGATGGTCTCGGCGACCATCTCCGGACAGATGATCACCCGCTTCGGACGCTGGAAGGTCTACCTAGTCGCCGGTGCGGCGCTGATGACGGTCGGCTTCGGACTGCTGGCCACGATCGACGCGCACACCGACATGAGGATTCTGGGTGTGTACCTGTTCGTCCTCGGTATCGGTATGGGTATGACGATGCAGAACCTGGTGCTGGCGGTCCAGAACAACGTCAGCCCCGCGAACCTGGGTGCGGCCACCTCGACCGTCACGTTCTTCCGTTCGCTCGGCGGCGCGTCGGGTGTGTCGGTGCTGGGTGCGGTCCTGTCCAGCCATGTCTCCGACCTCATCGCGCAGGGGCTGAGTGCAGTCGGCATCAACGCCGGGCAGACCGGCGGCTCGCAGGCCGGCTTGTCGAACCTGAACGAGTTGCCCGGCCCGATCGCCGATATCGTCCGCGGCGCGTACGGTGACGGCACGGCCCGCATCTTCCTGGTCGCCGGAATCATGGCGGCGCTCAGCCTCGTCGCCATCTGTTTCATCATGGAGGTCGCCCTCAAGACGATGAGCAGCGATGAGGAGCGCCGGGCCGAGGCCGCCGCGGCCGCACTGACCACAGAGGACACCAGTCCGCGATGAAGACGATCGCGGTCGGGCTCGACCACAGCCAGGAGTCGGAAGCCGCCGCACGATGGGGTGCGGCGGCTGCCGTCCGTCGCGGCGGGCGGCTGCTGCTCGTCCACGGATACGCTCCTGCGGGCGCCGCACAGGGCCTGGCCGAGTTCGACATCGAGAACATTCGCGATGCCGCGCTCGCCCGGGCGGACGCGGTCGCGAATTCCCTTCGCGCCGACCATTTGCAGCTACGGGTGGACACGCTCGTCAGGCCAGAGCTCCCGGTCCCGTTGCTGCTGCAGGTGTCGGAGCACGTGGACCTGCTGGTCCTGGGGCACCACCGCGCGAACTGGCTGGAACGACTCACCTCCGGAAGCGTCAGTGCGATTCTCACCGCACGGTCGAAATGCCCCGTCGTCACCGTGCCTTTCGGCAATGTGTGCTTCGACGGCCCGGTCGTCGTGGCGGTCGACGTCGACGCGCCGTCGGATCAGGCCATCAAGACCGCCTTCGAGCGGGCACGCGACATCGGCCAGCGGGTGACCATCATCTGTGCAATACCCGACGACGCTGCGCCAGAACAGGTCTCCGATGCGTACGCGCGCGCCGACACCCTCCTGGACCCGTGGCGGCGGCAGTACCCGGACTGCCCCGTCAACGTTCAGCTCGTCAACGGCGATCCCCATCGCTCGCTCGCCGAAGCCGTGCCGCAGGCGTCACTTTTGGTGATCACCCGACCGCGCGCCGGTACCGCCTTCCCGGTCTGGACCACCTCGGTGACCCGCGCCGCCCATCACGCGGCGCGACACCCGATCGCGGTGGTCGATCACTCCGCGTCCTGACTTCCGAGAGTTCGGATCAGCCCACCTGCGGAGGCACTCCGCCGGGATCAGGTTGCGTTTATGCCCGCGACCCGGGACAGAACGCAACCTGATCAGACGCCCGCCTGCTCACCAGCACCTGCCGACGCAAGCACGTATCCGCACACCACGACGACCGCGCTGATGACCGCGGCGACCGCGAACACCGACCACAGCGCGACCTTGACCAGCAGCGCTCCGACCAAGGCGCCCAACAGGATTGACACGATGGCCGCGGATCGACGGTTCACGATCGTCGCGCGACCGGGCCGTGCGAACATGTCGATCGCCCATGCGGTGATCGTCGACGTCACGACGACGGTCGTCACGTCGGCGACACCGATGTTGCGCGCCGCCGCAGCCTGCATGCCCATCGCGCACGCGGTCATCCCGACGGCGAACATCGCTGCCACATGCTCCGTCGACTGTGCCCAGATGATGACCGCGGTACCGGCGACCAGCGACGCCGACACCGCAAGCACAGCGGTCAACCGCGGACTCCACCCACGCCGATCCGACCGTAGGAACAGGCTCGCCAACCCGGCGCCGAGGATGAACGCGACGAGGGCGAGCGCCACGGAGAACACCGGCAGTCCGTCGGCGCCGGCAGCACCCATCCCGAGGATCAGGACGTTCCCGGTCATGTTCCCCAGGAACACGGTGTCGAGACCGAGGAAACCGCCGGCGTCGACGACGCCGGTCGCGAACGTCAGCACGAGCATCAACGCGAGGTCTCGGGCCGCTTCCCGGTCAGCGCCGGGGGAACTGTCACTCGTGGTCAAGCGCGGCTCCTTCGGCCCTGGATCTCGCCGTCGACGCACGGCAGATCGTCGTGACCAGCACTGTTCGGTCGCTCCGATCGTAAGGCGGCGAGCAGCCGGATGTCCGGCGAGTCCGGTTCCCGCGTGTGCGTTTACATCCCGAGCGCTCGCGGTCATCGTGGTCGGCGCACGGCCGGGTATCGTCGTCGTGTGGTCGGAAGCGTCGACGAATCCATGAGCGGTACAGAGCGTTCCGGCCACCGGCAGCTCGGCAACCCGGCACGTGCTGCCCTCACCGGCCCCCATGCGCGGTTCGCCGAACGTGTCGGCACCGCGCTGCGGTACCACCCCGATGTCTGCCCGATGGCGGCCCTGCCGGACGACCCGACCCCCGGCGACTGGGCCGACGCCGCCCGACTGGTCGGCCCCGGCGGTTCTCTCTTCATCCCCGTCGTCGCCGACGCCCCACCGGCGGAATGGCAGACGACCATGCGTCGACCCGGGGTGCAGATGATCGACGCAGGCGTGTCCGCGGAACCCGACGCCGAGGCGGTCCCCCTGGCCGCGGGCGACGTACCGGAGATGATCGACCTCGTCCGGCGCACACGTCCCGGACCGTTCCGTCCGCGCACCATTGAGATGGGCACCTACCTCGGCATCCGGCGCGGTGGGCGGCTCGTCGCGATGGGTGGCGAACGACTCGCCCTACCGGGTTACACCGAGATCAGCGCGGTCTGCACCGATCCCGCGCACCGCGGCGAAGGACTTGCGTCACGACTGGTTCTCGCCCTCGCCCACGGCATTCGACAGCGTGGCGCCACCCCGATACTTCACGCGGACGCGACCAACGTGAACGCCATCCGCCTGTACGAGCAACTGGGTTTCGAGATCCGCGCGGAAGTGCTGTTCCAGGTGATGCTGGCCCCTTCGTGACGTGCGCTCCGCAAGCTCCGGGCACTCCTCAGGGAGCAGGTGACGCGCTACGCGGCATCACTTTGTTTCAGCGACTTCGCCAGCGGCGCGATCTCGTCCAGGTAGATCGCGGCCAGAACACCGGACTCGTCGGCGAGGTTGCGCACGCGGTCACTCTCCGCGCGGTCCCGTTCCGCGTCGACCACGTGCTCGAATTCGTCTATGGCACTGACCCGCTCGAGCCAGGACTGCTTGTCCTGACGCTGTTGGATGCGGGCGACGATCTGCTCGTACTCGGCGAATGCCTCGACCCGCGCGACGAGGCCGTCAAGCCGACCGGACAGCAGCCTCGACTTCTCCGCGAACGTCGCGATCACCTCGTCGTCGACGCCGAGATGTCCCGCGGGCGCGTCACCGAGGATGGCCAGCTGGTCGCGCAGCCCGGCCGCTGCGGTCGTGATCGCGGTGGCCTCTCCGACCAGGTCGACGCGCACGGAATGCCGGTCGAAGAAGTCCAGCTTCCACGCCGGATAACGGCTGACGCTGTCGGCGACGAGCGCCGTGGTCCAGACGATCTTCCCGATGCGATCCTTGTTGAGTTGTGCGAGTTCGGTCCAGTCCCCGAGCCGGTCGCGAGGTTCCGCCTGGCCCGCCTCGTCCGGATCGGAGTTGCCCGGACTCCGGTTGTGCCAGAGATCGAGAGCAAGGACGAGGTAGTCGTTCGCGCCACCCGCCGGGCTGCGGGTCCACTGCCCCTCGATTCGGCGCTGTACCGACTGACACGACGCCCACCGCGTGGCCTGGGCCAACCGCAGCTCGTCGGCGAGTTCGCCCAGTGCATCGGTCGACGGTCGAACAGCGACGTGCGACGCCTCGACCGGGGAGTCGTTCCGCTCGGCTCGACGCCGCGCGCGGTCGTCTCTCATCCCGGTGAACATCGCCGAGAACGCGCCGACGGCCAACGACATCAGCAGGACGAGAGCCACCACGACCACCACCACGAAGACGGCCCCGGCGACGAACATCATGCTTCCAGTGAACCACTCGGCGACGCTTACGTGGCCTGTTCGCGACTGGCATCTACCACGCGAGGATGTCGGCCACAGCCAGGCCACACCACCGATCTCGCCCCAAGCAATCGCTTGGTTTGTTACGTTCGGCAACGATGGGATTCCTGAAACAGACCACTCCCGACATCGACTTCCCGACCTGGAGCCAGGGCACACGCGCGGAGAAGATCCGGCCCATGGCGCGACATTGGGCCGAGGTCGGGTTCGGGACCCCGGTGGCACTGCACCTGTTCTATGTCGGCAAGATCCTCGCCTTCATCCTGATCGGCTGGACGATCGTCATCACGACGCCGGGCATCGACGGCTTCCTCGACGTCACCGCCTGGTACAACGAGCCGATCGTCTTCCAGAAGGTCGTGCTCTACACGACGCTCTTCGAGGTGGTGGGTTTCGGCTGCGGGTTCGGCCCGCTGAACAACCGCTTCTTCCCGCCCTTCGGCTCGATCCTCTACTGGTTGCGCCCCGGGACGATCCGTCAGCCCCCGTGGCCCCGGATCCCACTGACCGCGGGTGACGCCAGGACCCCCGTCGACGTCCTGCTCTACGGCGCGCTGATCGTCGTCGTGCTGATCGCCCTGTTCAGCCCCGGTTCGGGCGCCGTCCCCGAACTCGACACCACCGTCGGCGTCCTTCCCGCGTGGCAGATCTGGACGATCCTCGGACTCCTCGCCGCGATCGGACTCCGGGACAAGACGGTCTTCCTGGCCGCACGCGGCGAGGTGTACGGCGCGCTGACGGTGACGTTCCTGTTCGGCGGCGTCGACATGATCATCGGCGCCCAACTCTTGTTCCTGTGCATCTGGCTCGGCGCGGCGACGTCGAAACTGAACAAGCATTTCCCCTTCGTCATCGCGACGATGATGTCCAACAACCCGATCTGGCGGTCGCCGAAGATCAAACGCAAGTTCTTCGAGGACTTCCCCGAAGACCTCCGACCCGGACGCCGGTCCCGTTGGATCGCCCACTTCTCCACGGCCGTCGAAGGACTCGTCCCGATCGTGCTGTTCTTCTCGCACGGCGGGTGGGTCGGCGGGATCGCCGCCGCGATCATGCTCGTCTTCCACTTCGGCATCCTGTCGTCGATCCCGATGGGAGTCCCGCTGGAGTGGAACGTCTTCATGATGTTCGGCATCCTCGCGATCTTCGTCGGCCACCCGGGCATCGGGCTCACCGACCTCGAATCCCCGTGGCCGCTACTACTGTTCGCGGTGTCGGCGACGACGGTGGTCGTCGGGAACCTGATGCCGCGCAAGGTGTCCTTCCTGCCCGGCATGCGGTACTACGCGGGCAACTGGGACACCGGACTGTGGTGCATCAAGCCGTCGGCGTCGGCGAAGATCGAAGCGGGCATCGTGGCCATCGCGTCGATGCCGGCGGCCCAACTCGAACGGTTCTACGGCAGTCCCGAAGCCGCCCAGATCCCCCTCTACATGGGATATGCGTTCCGCTCCTCCAACAGTCACGGCCGCGCACTCTTCACGCTCGCACATCGCGCCATGAGTGGAACCCCCGAGGAACAGTACGTACTCACCGACGGCGAACGGATCTGCAGCACCGCGATGGGCTGGAACTTCGGCGACGGCCACCTCTCCAACGAGCAGCTCATCGAATCACTCCAGCGCCGTTGCCGATTCGAGCCGGGCGAGGTGCGGATCGTCCTGCTCGACGCCCAGCCGATTCATCGTCAGACGCAGGAGTACCGCCTGATCGACCCGGCGATCGGCGTCTTCGAGAAGGGCTACGTCCGGGTCGCCGATCTCGTCACCCGCCAGCCGTGGGACGACGAGGTCCCGACGACAGTGACATGGCGCGCCGATGGTGGCCGCACTGATCCTGCCTGAGGCCGCCTGCCGTCGGCGCGACCGGTCCCGGACTCACAGGGTGCGGGCGATGATCTCCTTCATGATCTCGTTGGTTCCCGCGTAGATCTTCTGCACGCGGTTGTCCGCCCACAGGCGGGCGATCGGGTACTCGTTCATGTATCCGTAGCCGCCGAACAGCTGGAGGCATTCGTCGGCGACCGCCATCGCCCGGTCGCTCGTCCACCATTTCGCCATTGCGACCGTGGGGATGTCGAGCTTTCCGTCGATGTGCTTCACGATGCAGTCGTCGACGAAGACACGCGCTATCCGTGCCTCGGTGGCCGCTTCGGCGAGTTTGAACTTGGTGTTCTGGAAACTGAAGACAGGCCGGCCGAATGCCTCGCGCTCCTTGGTGTAGGCGATCGTCTCGGAGACGGCCTTCTCCATGCCGGCCACCGAGGCGACCGCGATGATCAGCCGCTCCTGTGGCAACTGCTGCATCAGCTGGATGAACCCCTGACCTTCCTGCTCACCGAGCAGGTTCGACGTCGGCACCCGGACGCCGTCGAAGAACAGCTCCGATGTGTCCTGTCCGCGCTGCCCGATCTTGTCGAGGACCCGTCCGCGACGGAACCCCTGCCGGCTGGATTCGACGAGGATCAGGGAGATGCCCTTGGCACCCTCGGACGAGTCCGTCTTGGCGACGACGATGATGAGGTCGGCCTGGCCGCCGTTGGTGATGAAGGTCTTCGAGCCGTCGATGACGTAGTCGTCACCGTCGCGGATCGCCCTGGTCTTGACGTTCTGTAGGTCGGAGCCGGTACCCGGTTCCGTCATGGCGATGGCGCCCACGACCTCCCCGCTGGCCATCTTGGGGAGCCACGTCGACTTCTGCTCCTCGGATCCGTACGCGAGGAGGTAATGCGCAACGATGCCGTTGTGGAGGCTGACGCCCCATGAGCTGTCGGCCACGCCGGCCTGCTCCTCGATGAGCACCGCCTCGTGCGCGAACGTGCCCCCGCCGCCGCCGTACTGCTCGGGGATGGACATACACAGAAGCCCCAGTTCACCGGCCTTGAGCCACAGGTCGCGATCGACATGGTGCTGCTCGATGAACTTCTCGGTGTTCGGCTTGATCTCTTTCTCGCAGAAGCTTCGCGCCAGTTCACGCAAAGCGCTGATGTCGTCGTCCTCCCAGGGGGAACGTTCAGTCACAGGGGTCAGCCTTTCGTCGCGGGACCGTCGGCGCCAATCGTAACATTGAACGATGTAACGGTTGGCGCACCGCGCATCGCCGCGCCTCGTGTACGGGAGAACGCGGGCGATCAGGCCGCGGCGTGTCCGAGGTGCGCAACCGGGAGTCGTACGTCATGATCGGATGCACACGCCGAGATCAGCGGCCCCCGTGCCCGATCGTCGTGCGCGTCGAATCGACGCCGGGTCCCGCGCGCGCCTTCCCCCGCCTTCGGATGCTCAAATCGACTGCTGTCCAATATCTTTCCGACGCGTCGCGATGCAGAACGATCCGAAATCGGTCACACTGTGAGCACACCAGCCTTCGCCGAGAGGGGTCAGTTGTGACCAGGATCTTCGATGCAACCACTTGGGGAGCCGAGCTCTGTGCCGCCGGCGACGACGTCCTCGCCGGCGAGGTCTCACTGCGTGAGGAATCCCTGAGGCGCAAGGTCGCGTTCTACCTCGACGCCGAGGGACTCCCCTTGTGCCAGTCCTCGTGCGACCCGTCGCAGTGGCATCCGACGCTGGTGACCCGGATGACCTCGGTGGTCGTCTCCCATGGGCGCGCCGTCGTCTCCATCGATGCGGCTCTCCCGTTGCACTCGTCGATTCTCGACATCGCTTTCCCCGGAGCAGGTTCTGGTGGCTCGATGATGGACATCACCATCGTCGACCTGTCCCGGCACCGCCGTACCCTGCACGCCGAGGTCCCGTCACATCTGGTGGTGACCGGCACCATCGCCGTGGCACTCTCTCCCGTCGGGTCGGCGCTGCGCACCGCGCCATCGGGACGCACGATCGGGATCGGCTGACCTCGCCCCCGGCGCCCGCTCAGGCGTTCCCATCGGGGATCTGCGGGACCGTCGACTCCGACGCAGTCGCCGCCGACGGTTCGTCGGCGATCCGGGACAACAGCTGCAGCGCATGCCGGGACGCGGACTCCGGCTCGGTCCGGTAGACGAAGATCGTCGCTCGGGATCGTCGCCCGGGCTCAGGGCTTGGTAGGAGACCTTCAGATCACCCACCACCGGATGGTGGTACCGCTTGGTGCCGACGCTCCGCTCATGCACGCGGTTGCGCGACCACAGCTTGACGAATTCCGGGCTGTGGATGGACAGTTCACCCACCAGAGCGCCGAGCCGCGGATCGTCGGGATGCTTGCCCGCATCCATGCGCAACATGGCAGCGGTGTCCGCGGCGACGCCGTCCCAGTCGACGTACAGGTCGCGCGCGTGGGGGTCGAGAAAGACGAATCGGGCCTGATTGCGTTCTGCCGCAGGCCGGTTCTCGAAATCGGCGACCAGGAGTCCGGCGAGTCGGTTGTGGCCCAGCACATCCAGGCGGCGCCCGAGTACGAACGCTGGTTGCAGTGCGGCGTCGAAGGTCTCGAGCAGTTCGAGCGTCGACGCGTGGAGACGCTGCGGCTTGTCGGCACGGCGTCGGCGAGTCGGTTCGCGACGGGCGATCGTGTGCAGGTGGTTGCGTTCACTGTCGTCGAGTTGCAGTGCGTCGGCGAGTGCGTCGAGGACCTCCAGCGACGCACTCTTGCTCCGCCCCTGTTCCAGCCGCGTGTAGTAGTCGACGCTCACTCCGGCGAGCATCGCCAGTTCCTCACGACGCAGGCCGTTGACCCTGCGACGTCCCACCTCGGCTATCCCGGCGGCGTCCGGTGACAGCCGACCGCGGGCCGCGCGAAGGAAATCGGCGAGTGACGGTTCGAGTTGATCGGCCATGTTCCCATCCTGCGGACTCGTCTGACCTGCGTCAAAGGGTGAGGGTGGCCCAGTTTGTCCCAGGAAGAACTCTCTCTTCACCGATGGCTGCCGGGTCGTGACGATGGATGTCATCGCCTCGACGGCGATTCACCACCACCCCAACAGGAAGTGAGTACACGAACATGTCTGTCTAGATGATCACCGGAGCGGGCCGCGGACTGGGCCTCGAGATCACACGAGCCGCCCTGCAGGCCGGCGACCACGTCGCGGTCTGCGCACGACGCACCGACTCCATCCCCGACGACGTCCGCAACCACCCCGATGTGTTGCCGGTACCTCTCGACGTCACCGACATCGGCCAGGTCGCGACCGCAGTCGCGTCCGTGATGGAGCGGTTCGGAACCGTCGACGTCCTCGTCAACAATGCCGGACGCGGCCTCCTCGGCGCCGTGGAGGAGATCACCGATGCCGAGGCGCGGTCGGTGTTCGACGTCAACGTCTTCGGGCTCCTCAACGTCACCCGTGCGGTCGTACCACTGATGCGCGCGGCCGGCCGGGGCAAGCTCGTCCACATCGGGTCGCGCGGCGGCTTCGAGGGCGAGCCCGGCGTCGCACTCTATTCGGCGACCAAGTTCGCGGTCGCGGGTATCAGCGAATCCCTCGCCGGTGAACTAGCGCCGTTCGGAATCCAGAGCACGGTCGTCGAACCCGGCGTGTTCCGCACCGATTTCCTCGATGCCAGCTCGCTACAGTTGCCGGCGAATCAGGTTGCCGCAT
This sequence comes from Gordonia sp. YY1, assembly GCF_009872315.1. Lineage (NCBI taxonomy): Bacteria > Bacillati > Actinomycetota > Actinomycetes > Mycobacteriales > Gordoniaceae > Gordonia > Gordonia sp. YY1. The sequence continues at coordinate 177,100 of NZ_WXYI01000008.1, forward strand.
ACGACGGTACGCCCGCACACGCGACTCTCGAGTGGGCCGAGGAGACCAACCATTCCCAGCTCGGCGACCCGGTCAAGGGTGCCGCGTTCATCCACCGGATCGTGTCGTCGGACGATCCACTGCCCCTGCATCTTCCGGTGGGCCAGGACGCACTCGACCGACGGGTGGCGATCACCGAACGCATCGAGAAGGAGATCGCTCCGTTGCGTGCGGCATCCGCTGCCACCGCGTGTGACTGACCGGCACCCGGAATCGCCACCTCACGTCCAGAATCGCAGCTGCCCAGCGGGATTCCCACGGAGGTGGCGATTCGGCCGTCACCGGAGTGAGCGCAGCGCCGACTCGGCGGCGTGATACCCGCACAGCCCGTGGATACCGGCGCCCGGCGGGCTGGCCTGCGAGCAGATGTGCACGCCCGGAACACCGATCGCGTACGGGTCGATCGCGAGGCGAGGCCGCAGGACCATCTGCAGGCCGTCGTTGGCGCCACCGATGATGTCACCGGCCCCGAAGTTGGCGTTCTTCTGGTGCAGGGCTTCGGTCCCCGTACTCGCCGTGGCGACGATCCGATCACGAAAGCCCGGCGCGAATCTCTCGATCTGCGAGACGATCTGGTCGGTGGCGTCGCCGTCGAAACCGCCGGGGACGTGGGCGTAGGCATAGATCGGGTTGATTCCGCCCGCACTGCGGGTGGGATCGGCGACGTACTGCTGACCGAGCAGGACGAACGGCCGCGACGGCATGACCCCGGCGGCACGTTGCTTCTCCGTATACGCGATCTCGCCGAAGCCGCCGCCGAGGTGAACGGTTCCGGCCCGCACACACTCCGGATTGGTCCACGGGATGTCACCGTCGACGGCGAAGTCGACCTTGAATGCGGACGAGCCGACGCGGTATCTCCGGTAGGAGCGGCGAATCCGCGCAGGCATGGCGTCGCCGTATATCGAAAGCACCTGTGACGGTGACAGATCCAGGAGGACGAGGTCGGCGGGCGGGATGTCGGCGCGGGAGCTGACCCGGACTCCGGTCTCGATCTTGCCGCCGGCCTCGAGCAGCGCAGCCGACACCGCGGCGGTGATGGCGCCGGAACCGCCCTCTGCCACCGGCCATCCGTATCGGTGCCCGCTCGCGGCGATCATCAGGCCGAGCGATGCGGTCAGCGGCCGGTCGAGGCGGGAGAACAGGTGCGCGGCGATCCCCCCGTAGAGGGCCCGTGCGCGTTCGGTGCGAAACCAGCGGGCCAGCACGGTGGCCGGAAGTACGGCTCGAGGACCGAAGGCGGCCAACCGGATCGGGTGTCCGGGGATGCCGACGATCGGCCCGAGGAGATCTTCACCCAGGTCGTCGAAGTGTTCGGCCAGATCGCCGAACATCGACCGCCAGCGGGCCCCGTCGACGCCGAGACCAGCGGCGGTCTCGGTGATCGACTGGTACAGGAGTCCGGCTTCACCGGAGTCGAGCGGGTGGGCACAGTCGATCTCCGGCCACTTCCACACCAGCCCGTACTTCTCGAGTCCGACCTCGGCCCAGAACGGCGACCCCACCCCGAGAGGATGGAACGCCGAACAATGATCGTGGATGAGGCCGGGCACCGTCAGCTCCCCGGACCGTGCGCCACCCCCGACCGTGTCCGCGGCCTCCAGCACCTGAACCTGCACTCCGGACCGGGCGAGGTGAAGGGCGGCGGCGAGCCCGTTGGGACCACCGCCGACCACGACTGCAGTGGTCACCGACTCCCCTGACCTCTCTCCGGGACCGGCGACGCGCCACAGTCGTCGGGTCGCATCCGCCATTCACTCACCACCTCAGAATCGGTGACCCGATGACGGGCGTCAACGTCGAGACTCCGGTCGACGCCGTCCAGGAAGTCGACGATCGCTGCAGCGAGGCGATCCGGAGCCTCGAGCGCGACGTGACGTCCGACCGCCTCGAACTCGATCGTGGACAGAGGTCCGCCCGAAATCTGAGCGAGCGTCTGAGCGGTGAAAGCTCCGCCGGAGGTCCCGACAGCGAGCATCGGCATGGTCAACGGCACCGAGGCCCGGTCGCGGAACTCTTCTCCCTCGGCGAGCATGGACCGATACAGGCCCGCCGCCCCGCGCCAGCCCCCGTCTCGGGCGAAGACCCGCACGAACTCGGCGATGTCCGTTTCGTCAACCGCCCCCGGCACGGTTGTCATCGTCGGGAACGCCCACTGCTCCAGCACTTCCCGTTCGCGCCCGCCGAAGAGCAAGTCGGCGATGCCCGGCGCGGCCAACGTACCGATGTGCCACGAACCGCCTCGGGTCACGTCCCCGAGCCCCTCCAGGCCGAACCCGGCCAGACCCATCTCGACCGCGATCAGACTGCGCACGAGACCGGGATGTTCCGTTGCCAACCGGTAGACCGCTCCACCCGAAATATCCTGTCCCAGAACATGCATCGGGCCCACATCGAGGTGCCGGATGAGTTGGCGCAGATCATCCGACGCCGTCGCGCTGTCGTGGTCGTCATCCGCGACCGCGGAGTCGCCGAAGCCACGGAGATCGACGGCGAACACCCGGTGACGCCTCGCCAGCAACGGAATCAGTCGGTGGAACGTCCACCATGATTCCGGGAAGCCATGAACCAGGAGGATGGGCGAGCCACCGCTTCCCGCCGAAACATGGTGCAGCGTCGTTCCGTTCACGTGCGCTACGTGGTGTTCCACGCCGGGGATCGTGGCCCTGGCCACACTTCGGGTATTCACACTCATGACAAGCCGTTTTATTGGCAACCGGGTTGTCAATAACCTAGAACCTGACAACCGGGTTGTCAATAGGGTGGGTGAGCATTAATCTCCCGACGTGGACGTTTCCCATGGTGGGCAGTTCGCGCGAATGCTGGTCGAGACCTTCGATGCGATGACGCGCGAGGTCATCGAGGAGCTGACCGCGGCCGGCCACGCCGGGCTCACGGTCTCGAATGAGCTCGCCATGGAGGCCATCGACGACGGGGCGGGCACCGCCGCCTCCCTGGCCCGTCGCCTCGGCGTCTCCCGTCAGGCCGCCGCCAAGACCATCACGACCCTCGAAGGCCTGGGTTACGTCGAACGTGCTGCCGACACAGACGACGCGCGCCGCAAGAGCCTGAGGATCACCACCCGGGGCCGGGAGGCGATCGCGATCGGGAGCTCGGCGTTCGAACGGATCCGGGTCCGGTGGGAATCCGCAGTCGGCGCCGACCGTGCCGCCGAGACCGAAGAGGCCCTCCGTACGCTGCGGGACGACATCGCCGGCAGCTGACGAAGCAGCATCCGAGAAGCAAGATGGCCCCCGTCTACACGACGGGGGCCATCTCTGGCGGTGGCGGAGGGATTTGAACCCTCGGTACGGGGTTACCGCACACAGCATTTCGAGTGCTGCACCTTCGGCCGCTCGGACACGCCACCGCGAAAGACTGTACCGCAGCGGGGCGGCGAGTCTTAAATCAGCTGGTCAGAGCGATCAAACCGGGTACAGCGGGCAATCAGTGGCCGGTCAGCTTGTCCTTGACGTCGTCGACCTTGCCCTTCACGGCGTCGGCGGCCTCGGTGATCTTCTGCTTCCCCTGGGCCTGGGCCTGATCGCCCTTGCCCTCGTTCTTCAGATCCTGATCGTCGGTGAGGCTGCCGGCGGCTTCCTTGCCGCGGCCCTTCAACTCTTCGGCTTTGTTCTTGGCGTCGTCAGTGGTTCCCATGAAGCCTCCTCGATGAGGTTCGGCACGGCCGGATGCCGGCCGAGGTGGAAGAACTCGGCGATCTACCCGCGCCGGTGGCTCGACGCGAGCGTCGCCATGCAGGAGCTGACTCCTGCGTTCCACGGTGCCACAGACCGGCGACTCCGTGCAGAACTCCAGGTCAGACGTCAGATCAACGACTGTTGAACTTCTGGGCCACCTCGGTGATCTTGTCCTTGGCGGTGGTGACGACCTCCTGGACCTTCTCGTTCTCGGCGAGCTCGCCCAGCTTGTCCTTCGCGGTGCCCAGCGCATCCTGGACCTGCTTGCTCTCGACCAGTTCGTCGATCTTGTCGCGGGCGGTGCCCAGTGCCTCCTGCACCTTGCCACTCTCGGCCAGTTCGTTGATCTTGGCCTTGGCGGTGTCGAATGCTGCGGTGACCTTGTCGGCCGGGTCGGACATGGCTACTCCTCGAGGATCGGGTCGGGACTCGATCTCCAATCTGCCAGAGCAGCGCGGTACCGACCACCGGTCGCGACCCTGCGATCTCACCGATCTTTTCGTCTCACATCCCTGAGAGTGGTGTTCAGCGCGCTCTCCGTGTCGCGAAGAAATCGACCATCAGCGCGCGGCACTCGGCCTCGAGGACGCCGCCTTTCACCTGGGGGCGGTGGGTGAGTCGCGGGTCTCGCACGACGTCCCACAGGGACCCGACGGCCCCGGTCTTGGGTTCCCACGCGCCGAACACCAGCGCGTCGACGCGGGACAGCGTGATGGCGCCGGCACACATCGTGCACGGTTCGACTGTCACCGCGATCGTGCAGCCGGGGAGTCGCCAACCGTCACCGAAGGCGCGGGCTGCGGCACGCAGGGCGAGCACCTCGGCGTGCGCCGTCGGATCGCCGTCTGCTTCCCGACGATTGGCCGCGCGCGCCAGTTCGACGCCCTCGGGGTCGAAGACCACGGCACCGATCGGGACGTCGTCGGTTCCCGACGACGAGGCGGCGTCGAGTGCCGCGCGCACCATGTTCTCCCAGGCGGGGGCACTCATCGTGCGCCGGCGCCGGTCAGTGGCCGAGTGAGTCGAGAACCTTGCCCAGTTCATCGGCGAAGCCGAGCCGGGCGGCGATCATGCCGAGCTGTTCATCCGCGTAGAGGTCGGTGTCGCCGACGATGACGCTCATGACCGCGTCGGGCAGGCCCAGGTCGGCCAGGACCGCCAGGTCGCCCTCTTCCCACGGTTCGACGGTGTCGAGCTCGTCCGGGTCGATGTCGGGCACGTCGAGGTTCAGGGCGTCGAGGACGTCGGCCGCGACGTCGTAGTCGACCGCCGCGGTCGCGTCGGAGAGCAGCAGCCGCGCACCCGACGGCGCGGGCCGGACGATGACGAAGAACTCGTCGTCGACGTCGAGCAGCCCGAACACGGCGCCGGCCGAACGGAGCTCGCGAAGTTGTCGCTCGGCGTCCTCGAGATCAGAGAGCGCCGACGGCTTGAGCGCAGTGACTTTCCATCCGCTCTCGTCGCGCACCACCGCAACAGCGAAACCGTCGATGTCCTCTTCCACGTCCTGCGTGTTCGAACCCGACTTCCCATATCCGGCACCGGCCATGCAGCAAACCGTAGCCTCTATCAGCTGCAGTCCCAAGTCCCGGAACGAGCGGAGATCGAGGTATGGGAACGTTGTCAGCGTGACTGCTGACTCGTCGTCCTCGCGTTCTGCGCCCTCGACGCCGGTGTGCGTGCTTGGCCTGGGTCTGATCGGCGGCTCGCTGTTGCGGGTTCTGCACGACGCCGGGCACGAGACGTTCGGTTACAACCGGTCGTCGGCGACCGTCGACGCAGCAACCTCCGACGGATACCAGGCGTCGACGGATCTCGTCGCCACCTTGCGCCGTGCGGCCGAGACGGAAGCCGTCATCGTCCTGGCGACCCCGGTGACGACCATCGAACCCATCGTGTCGGACATCGCCGAACACGCACCCGGCGCTCTGCTGACCGACGTGATCAGCGTCAAGCAGGAAGTGGAGAAGGTGATCGCGCGGGCACACCCCGGCGCGCGCTACGTCGGCGGGCATCCGATGGCGGGGACCAGTCGGTCCGGGTGGCCGGCAACCGATCCGACACTGTTCCGGGATGCGATGTGGGCGGTCACCACGACCGATCACACCGTCGCCGACGACTGGCTGGCCGTTGCGTCGATCGCACGGCTGGCGGGGTCGCTGGTGGTGCCCGTGGCTCCCGATGCGCACGACCGTGCCGTCGCCGCGATCTCCCACATGCCGCATCTGACGGCGGCCGCGACCGCCGCGGTGGGCGCCGGCGAGAGCGACCTCGCCCTACGCCTGGCCGCCGGCAGCTTCCGCGACGGCACCCGGGTCGCCGGAACGGCACCCGCGCTGCAGCGGGCGATGATCGAGGCCAACAGCATCGCCGTCCTCAACGTTCTCAGCGAGACCATCGACCGTCTGATCGCCGCGCGCGACGAGTTGCGTGATCACGGGACGGCCGAGGTCCTGGTCGACGACGGACATCGAGCACGCACCGCGTACGAACGACTGCACGACGGTAGCCCGGAGCCCATCAGTGGAGTGACGATCGGCGAGCCGGGTTGGCAGGAGGAACTCCGCCGCCAGGCGCATCAGGGCCGGGTGTGGGTGGGCTAGGCCTACCGCAAGGTCTGAGTGGGCTAGACCCGGCGGGCGAGTCCCGGGTAGTCGGCGACGAAGCCGTTGTCGTCGAGGGTGATGGTCGTGGTGGCCAGCGGCGACACCAGGTCGACGCCGTCCGCGGTGGCGGTGTAGGACATCGTGGCCGGCTTCACCTCACCGCTGGGCAGGTACATGTACATGACGGGTACCTCGACGGTGCCGTCGGCCGGCGTGATCCCCATGCGGCGCAACGGGAGCGCGTTGAACATGGGCGACAGCGCGAGGTCGACGTCCTCGGCACCCTCGAAGTCCGATTGGATGATCTCTCCGTCAGGGCGACGGATGAGCCAGGTGCCCTCGTTGTCGCGGGTGATTCCGAACTGGGTCTCCCCCGTGTCGCCGCAGATGAGGTGCACCGTGAGACGTCTGGTGATGCCGGTGTCGGTGGTCTGTAACTCGTACGACGCGGAGAACGGCTCGTGGTCGTCGGTCGCGGCGGCGATGATCCGGCCATAGGCCTTCACGCGTGCGCCGGAGACGACCAGGCGGACCTGTTCGAGTCGGTCGGTGTCCTCGCCACGCCACGTCAGCACGGTCTTGAACTCGTCCGTGGCGGCGGACGACTGCTCACCCTCGGGGGCTGTCTGCGGAGAACTCACACGACTACGGTAGCGAGCCGACCCGCCGATCACACATCGGACGTGCTGGTCACTCGACCAGATGGACGACGTGGCGGCGCGAATCTCCGCCGGTCACGCGATACACGAGGCGGTGCGTCGGGCCGACGACGCCGTCACCGTGTCCTCCACCACCACTTTGCCGTCGACCTTGATCGAACACTTGGCGCCGCTCCCGGTCCCGGCGATCACCAGGAGACGCAACGGATTGTCCCCACCGGTGAACTGGACACTCCAAGGATTGGATGGCGCGAACTCCGACCTCAGACCCATCGCGTCGACGTAGAGGATGGTGGCCTGACCGTCGATGGCGACGTCGTAGGTCACCGGTTTGTCCAGGGGATTGACGCGTTCGTCGGGTCCGCCGGGCACGGGCCGGCCGGGATCGTCGGGAGTCAGTTGCGGTGGTTCGAATGTGCGCGGAAGCGGAACGTCGATGGTGGTCGGCGGGTCGGCGAGGGGCAGTTCGGTGGGTTCGTTCCGAAAAATCCCGCTGAACCCGACTATCGCGACGGCCACCAGCACGACGAGTCCGAGACACACGATGAGCGTCGAGGTGGAGACCTTCGTGATGCGTGACTCGTCGTCCGATACGGCCGCGGATCGGGCGGCGGCACGCGCCTCTTCCCGCTCGGCCTGCTCGGCGATGCGCAGCTCGGTGTTGGTGGGCTGGCCGGGCCGGAACAGGGCGGTGCCGTCCGGGGCGTATCCGAGCGGCGGGTACAGCTGCGGCCCGGGTGTGTGCCCATACGGATCGCTGCCACGATCCCGCGGGTCGCGGGCGTCGCGGTTCGGTCCGCCGTACGGCTGTCCCATCGTCGGCCTCCGGTCGAAGTGTTGTCTGTCTTCGACCTTACGGCGGGTCTCTGTGCCGGTGAGCCCGCGCGGTCCGGAAATGCTGGTCGCGCGGTGGGCAACCCGTTGTGGAATCGATTGAACGAATGGGGTCCCGGTCCGGCCGTGCTGCCGCCCCTACCCCCAGTTCACGGGGGCGGCAGCCCCCTGACAGACCCCACCGAAATCGTTCACCAGGTGAACTGAAGACACTCTCACATATCTGACAACGGTGTGCAACAGATGGGAGGCGTGCAGCAGATGGGCATGTGACAGCCGGGCCTGGGCCGATCGTTCTGCCCTCTTCACCATAAGCGCTGGAGGGGGCCTTGCGGCAAGCCCCCTCACCGGGTGCAGAATCGCCTTCCCACCTGCCGAGAGTCTCACCCGCATCGCCCAATCGGAGCCGCTTTGTCCGTGTCGCCCGCCCCGCTCGTCCCCGAACCCAGCAGCGTCTTCGACCTCCCGAGGAGGCTGTCCGCCAAAGCCGACCCCGTACTCATCGCGGACGACGAGCGCCACCTGGCCATGCTCGCCGCGAGTCTCACCGAGAGCATCGACGACGCCACCGCCCGGATCGAGGCCCTCCGACGGTCCGAAGGCGGTGGTGGACGACGAGCACTGGATCGCGATCTGGAGATCCACCAGACGCTCTCCCGCGTACGCGCTCTGCAACGCTTCAGCCTCGAGGCATGCCTGGGTCGTATCGTCGGCACCGACGGCGAGGTCCTCTACATCGGTCGCCTCGGCCTGACGGGGTCCGACGGTGCGACGTTGCTCGTCGACTGGCGTACCCCGCTGGCAGCTCCGTTCTTCGCCGCCACGCTGCGTGAGCCCGCGGGCCTGGTGAGCCGACGCCGCTACCGATGGACCCGAGGCCGCATCACCGACTACTGGGATGAGGTGTTCGTCGACGACCCGGCGGTCCTCGACCGGCACGCCGCACTCGACGACCAGTCGGCGTTCATCGCCGATCTCGCGGCCGTCCGTTCGCCGCGGATGCGGGATGTGCTGGGTACGATCGCTGCCGATCAGGACGAGATCATCCGCGCCGGTTCCCATGGGGCCCTGGTCGTCGACGGTGGTCCCGGAACGGGCAAGACGGTGGTGGCGCTGCATCGGGCCGCGTATCTCGTGTACGCCGATCCCCGACTCGCCGGGAATCGCGGCGGACTCCTCGTCGTCGGTCCGCACCGCCCGTACCTCGCCTACGTCGCCGACGTGTTGCCGAGTCTCGGGGAGGGCAGCGTACAGACGTGCACGCTGTCCGATCTGGTCGTCGAAGGAGCTTCGGCGACAACGGAATCCGATGCTCACGTCGCACGGCTGAAGTCGTCGGCGGGCATGGTCGGGGCGATCGAGCCGGCTGTGGCGTTCTACGAACAACCACCGACGACGCCGCTCGTCGTCGAAACCCCCTGGGCTGAGGTCACTCTCACCGCAGCGGACTGGGCGGAGGCATTCGATGTGCCCGAGCCGGGGACGCCGCACAACGACGGTCGCGACGAGGTGTGGGAGGAACTCGTGTCGATCATCGCTGCCCGGCATGACGATGACGTCCCGTTCGGAGCACTGCGTTGTGCTCTCGCGTCCAACCCGGAGCTCACGTCCGCGTTCAACCGCGCATGGCCGGTTCTGCGGCCGGCGGAAATCGTCGGCGACCTCTGGTCGGTGCCGGCGTACCTGCGCCGGTGCGCGCCGTGGCTGACGCCCGAGCAGGTGAGTGCCCTGCAGCGCGATCGCCCGGACGCGTGGACCGACGCCGACCTCCCGCTGCTCGACGCGGCGCGACGCCGGATCGGCGACCCCGAAGCCGCCATGCGGAGACGCCGTCGGCGGGCGACGGTCGACGCCGAGCACGAGCGGATGAGCCAGGTGGTCGAGGACCTCATCGCGGCGCAGGTGCACGACGACGGCGAGGGACTCATGACCATGCTCCGGGGTGAGGACCTGCGCAACGCGCTCGACGACGGGGTCGTCGCCGACACCGACACCCCGGACCGGTTGGCCGGTCCGTTCGCGCACATCGTCGTCGACGAGGCGCAGGAACTGACCGATGCCCAGTGGCAGATGCTCCTGCACCGGTGCCCGTCGAAGAGCTTCACGGTGGTCGGCGATCGCGCCCAGGCCCGCCACGGATTCACCGAGTCGTGGTCGGAGAGATTGCAGCGGGTCGGCTTCGACGGCGTCACCATGTCGGGGTTGACGATCAATTACCGCACCCCCGAGGAGATCATGACCGAGGCGGAACCGGTCATCCGCACCGCGCTGCCCGACGCCAACGTCCCGACCTCGGTGCGCCGCACGGGGATTCCCGTCCGGCACGGCGATCGCTCGGAACTCGCCGGAATCGTCGACGAATGGTTGTCCGCGCACGACGAAGGACTGGTCTGCGTCATCGGCGCTCCGGATGTCGCCGATGCCGACCGGGTTCGGTCGCTGACCCCGACCCTTGCCAAAGGGCTCGAGTTCGATCTCGTCGTGCTCGTCGATCCGGAGTCCTTCGGCGAGGGGATCGAAGGCGCCGTGGACCGGTATGTGGCGATGACGCGGGCGACGCAGCAGTTGGTGGTGCTGAGTTAGCCGGGCCGGTCCGACCTGGCAGATCCGTCGACTATCGGGTCTAGTTGGTTACTACGATGCTTAGTCGAGGATGAGGCATACTGGCCGATGTGCGATTCCTGATGCCGATGCAGCGCTACCTGCGCGAGGCGCCGTCGATCCTGAAGCAGGGCCTCTCCGCCTGGTCGGTGCGGCACATGGTGGTGGCGGTGATCGCCGGCGCGGTGATCGGCGTGGTCATCGCCCTCGCCACAGCGCTCATCCCCAACCCCGTCTTCGTCCGGTCGATCGGTCCCGAGTGGTGGAACGCGCCGGTGCTCGTTCTCAGCGCGGTCCTCGGTGGACTGCTGGTGGCCAGTTACGTTCGCAGCCCAGGAACGGCGACCGACGCGGACCGTCCCGGGCGTCTCGGGATGGCCGGTGGCTTCTTGACCTGGTTCGCCGTGGGCTGTCCGGTCTGCAACAAACTCGTCGTGCTGACGTTGGGCTCCTCGGGGGCGATGACCTGGTTCGCGCCCATGCAACCCGTGATGGCGGTCGCGGCAGTGGGATTGTCGGCGGTGGCGCTGACCGAGCGACTCCGTGCGCAACAGAAGGGGTGCCGGATCAGGTTCGACGCTCCTGGGTCCGACCCGGTTGCGGCCGTGCCGCGATGAGCACGAAACGCTCCGGTGCCGCCGACCGTCCGGCGCCCGAACCCGCGCGTCTGGGTGCGCTCGAACAGCAGGTCATGAACATCCTCTGGGCCGATGGCCCGCAATCCATTCGCGAGATCATCGAGAAGCTGCCCGGTGAGCCCGCGTACACCACGATCGCGACGGTGCTGCGTAATCTCGAGCGCAAGCGGATGACCTCCGCCAGCCGTCGGCGCGGATCGGTGCGCCACCGGGCGGTGCACGACCGCGACCAGTACGCGGCTCAGCTGATGCAGCATGCGCTGACCACCAGCGGAGACCGCGCGTCGTCGATGCTGCACTTCGTCGAGGCGCTCTCGCCGACCGACATCGAGGTGCTGCGCAGATACGTCACCGAACATGCCGACGACCCCCCGGAGCAGAGCTGATGCTGGTCACCGTGGCGGTGGTGGTGGCCGCGTTCGTCGCTGCAGGTTGGCTGGGTCCGCGCGCTCTACGTCGCGCCGCGCCCGCGTTGTCCCGGGCGCCGCGTGTGGCAACCGGCCTGCTGATGGCCTGCGCCGCGCTGTGGGCCGGCGCGTTACTCGCGATCGGACCGATGTTCGCCTGGGTGCTCCGCGGCCCCCAGATCCTGCCGTCCGGAGCGGCCGAGGTGTGCCAGCGCTGCCTTGCCAGCGCGAGCCCGTGGTCGACCGGCACCGTCGAGACGGCGCTACCGACCGTCTTGTTTCTCCTCGCACCGGTGGTCATCGTTCTCACCGCAAGCTGGGTGGGCGCCCGGTATGTGTACCGCTCGACCATGAGCACGCGCGCCACCGCAGCCGCTTTCGCCGCCGTGACCACCCCCGGGGAGATCGCCGGCCATCGCGTCCGGGTCCTCGACGACGCCACGCCCGTCGTGTTCGCGCTACCCCGTCGCCGTGGCGGGATCATCATCTCTCGCGGTGCCGTCCAGCTCCTCGACGGCGTGGAGCTGAGGGCGGTGCTGGAACACGAAAGCGCCCATCTGCGCCAGCGACATCACCTGATCGCACTCGTCGTCGGCGCACTCGGTGCCCCACTGCGATGGTCGCCGTTGCTCGACTCGATCGTCGAGGCGGTGCCCCACTATCTCGAGATCGCGGCCGACAACGCGGCCCGCCACGCCGTCAGCACCCCGGCGCTCGCCACTGCGCTCCTGAAACTCGGCGGGCACCGCACCCACGTCCCGGGTGCACTGCACGCCGGTGGACCCGACCGGATCGGACAGCTCGTGGCGGTCGCCGACGGATCACGTCGGGGCGCGGTCCCTACTGCGGCGATCGTCGCGTTCATGGTGTTCTCGGCACTGGTCACCGCAAGCATCTACGCCTCCTACCTGATGGCCGCCAACGCCTGCATCCGGTGAGCCACCTGCGTGCGGGCCGTCGTCGGTCAGGCCTCCTCAGCCGCGACTGATCGTGCGGACGGATGTTCGTCGTCGAGGCCCGTTGCGTCGGGCCGACCGACCACGCGCGCCCTACTCGATCGACGCCACCACCAGGTGAGCACCACCGTGGCCAGCACCGCGATCGCGATGATGTCGACGATCGGTGTGGCCAGCATGCCCGCCGCGTTCTGTAGCCAGCCCTGGGCGTCGATCCCGATCGGCTCCGGGGCCCCGACGAACCCATTGGTGAGCCAGAACACGACGCCGACGGCGATCAGCAGGCCACCGGCGATCAGGTGGGTGGTGTGCAACCGCAGACGTCCGAGCGACACCTCGCGTCCACGAAGTCGTGCGCGCCCCGCCTCCCCGATTCGTGTCCACAGCACGGCGAGGATCAACAGCGGCACCACCATCCCCAGTGCGTACACCGCGAGCAGCAGTGCGGCCCCGCCGATTCCGCGGGACGCGGCCATCGTGATCACGGCACCGAGGATCGGTCCGGTGCAGAACCCGGTGACCCCGCTGACCGCACCGAGCAACAACGTCTTCACCAGCCCGGTGCGTGCCATCGACTGCTGCTGTACCCGGGACATACCCGGAACCAACCGGCCCAGGTCGAAGCCTCGACCGAAGAGCTGCAGCACACCCAGCATCACGATGAGAAGCGCGGCGACGGCGATGATCGTCGATCGGTGCTCGGTGAGTCTCGACGCCAGCGCTCCGACACCCATCCCCACCGGCAACAGTGTGATCAGGAGTCCGGCGTAGAAGATCGCGGCATGCACGACCAGCGCCCGCGCGCCCACCGAGGATGCGAAGAACGCCGGGAGCAGCAGTGCGCCACAGGGGCTCAGCAATGCGAGCACGCCGCCGGCGAAGGCGGCGATCAAGCCCACATCCACGCTAGTTGCCTTCCGCGGTGGTCAGTTCGTCGAGCGCGTCGACGAACACCTGGGTCGGCTGGGCACCCGCGATGGGCTGTCCGCCGAGAATGAACGACGGGGTCGAGTAGGCGCCGGCGGCGGCCCCCAGTTCTTCGTTCTCCGCGATTGCCTTCCAGGTCGCCGCAGACTCCATGTCCGACCGGAAGCGGTCGACGTCGAGTCCCAGCTCCGCCGACGTCGCGATCAAGCCCTCCGTGGACAGCCCGTCACCCTTCCGCGGCCGACCCTCCGGATACAAGGCGTGGTGATAGTCGAGGAAACGCCCTTGCAGCGCAGCCGCATACGCGGCCCGGGCGGCCCGTGTGGACGCCTCGCCGAAGACGTTGACGTCACGGAACTCGATGCGCAGCTCTCCTGCCTCGGCACGCTCGATCATCGTGGGCAGCGTGTCGTGCGACCACTTGGCGCAGAACGGACACTGGTAGTCGGTGAACACGATCAAGGTGACCGGAGCATCCACCCGACCCAACGCCAGCGGATCCTGTGGGTCGCGTCGTTCGAGGCCGATGTCGTAGAGGTAGTCACCGGTGCTGTCGGTACCGGCCCGCGCAGGAGGTTGCGGGTCGTCGGAGTCTATGACCACCACAAAGGCGATCAGGGCGATGGCTGTTGCGACGATGACGCCCGCCACCAGCCAGAACGTCAAGGGTGAACGCTTCTCGGTCAACAATGCCTCCGCTTCGAGTCGATTACTAAGCCAGATAGTAATCGACTATGGAACTTAGTTGATTGTCGGGCATAGTGGGCACGTGAGTTCTTCTGGCGATTCGACCCGAACCCCGGGCCCCGACGGTGGGCGACCACGACGACGCACGACCCGACGCTCGCGATGGGCCGTGGCGCTGGGTGCCGTGCTCGTGGCAACGCTGGTCACCGCGGCGCTGACGCGACCCTGGGAGGAACCGTCGGCCCCTGAGGTCGCAGCACCGGCGGCGACGATGATGAACACCAACCTGGGTCCGGCCGGGGATGTCCCCCGACGTACCGACGACGACCCGCTCGTCTTCGGGGCCGCCGACGCTCCCGTCACCATGGTGGTCTTCGAGGACTTCCGCTGCGAGTACTGCATCGTGTTCACCCGGGAGATCCAGCCGGCACTGGTCGACCGCTACGTCGATACCGGGATACTCCGCGTCGAGTGGCGCGACGCCCCGATGGCGGGGCCGCAATCCTGGCTCGCGGCGCGTGCCGGCCGAGCGGCCGCCGCTCAGGACCGGTTCTGGGAATTCGTACGGGTGGTGATGGAGGGCGCCCCGGCAGACCGGCAACCCGAATTCACCGAAGAGTCACTCACGGCGTTCGCCCGGCGAGCGGGGGTCACCGATCTCGAACGGTTCGGAAGCGATATGCGCGGTGGCACTTTCGACCTCGACATCGAGTCCGACCTCCGCCTCGCGAAGAGTCTGTTCATACCCCCGACGCCGGCGTTCTGGATCAACGGCACCCCGCTGCTGGCGGGAATGCCGTTGCCGGTCTTCATCGATGTCATCGAAGGTGTTCGGCCCGCACGATAGGCAGTCCCAGCCGGGGTGAGGTGCCTAGCCCATGGGCGGTCGGGTCAGCGGAGTGGACACCTACCATCGCCCACATGTAGAAATCCCCAGGCCATATCGACCTGGGGATTCTCTGTGCGCCCGTAGGGATTCGAACCCCAAACCTTCTGATCCGTAGTCAGATGCTCTATCCGTTGAGCTACGGGCGCGTGTTATTCAGTTGTACCGCCGTCGGCCGACTGCGGTGGCGGAGGCGAGAGGATTTGAACCTCCGGTCCCGTTTTAGCGAGACAACTCATTAGCAGTGAGTCCCATTCGGCCGCTCTGGCACGCCTCCTTGGCGGAGTCCTTTCGAACTGCCGGACGAAAGGTTACACACCCTTCGCGTCCACAAGCAAACCGTTTGGTCAGAGCCGGTTTTTGCCCGTTCCGCGGTGCGGCCTACATTGGTCTGGTGCGCCTGCGAATCCGACCCGATCTCGACGACCTTCCTGTGTACGTACCGGGCAAGACGTTTCCCGGGTCCGTCAAGCTCGCGAGCAACGAGGTCCCCGAGGGTCCTCTGCCCAGCGTCATCGAGGCCATCGCCGCGGCGGTGGCGGGAGTCAACCGCTATCCCGACAACGGGATCGTCGAACTCACCGCCGCGCTGTCCAAGAAGCTGGGCGTCACCGAGGACGAGGTCCGGGTGGGCTGCGGATCGGTCATCCTCTGCCAGAACCTGATCCTCATCACCAGCGGACCCGGCGACGAGGTGGTGTTCGGGTGGCGCTCGTTCGAGACATATCCCCTCGCCACTCGCGTCGCGGGTGCGACGCCGGTTCAGGTGCCGCTCACCGACGACCTGACCTACGACCTCGAGGCGATGGCCGCAGCTGTCACCGAACGCACCCGCCTCATCTTCGTGTGCAACCCCAACAACCCCACCGGCACGGTCGTCGGGGAGGCCGACCTCCGCACGTTCCTGCAGAACGTGCCGTCGGATGTCCTCGTCGTGCTCGACGAGGCGTACTTCGAGTACCTGCGCCTGCCGGAGAACCAGGCCTACGACGCACTCGAACTCCGTCGGGAGTTCCCCAACCTGGTGATCCTGCGCACCTTCTCCAAGGCGTATGGCCTCGCCGGCCTCCGCATCGGTTACGCGATCGCCGACCCCGAGGTCATCACCGCGCTGGGAAAGGTCCACGTGCCGTTCTCGGTGAACAGCCTCGCCCAGACCGCCGCGATCGCGAGCCTCGAGGCCGGGGACGAACTCCTTGCCCGCACCGACGCCGTGGTCGCCGAACGTGCTCGCGTCACCGAACGTCTGCGTGCCGCCGGATACCGGGTACCCGACTCACAGGCCAACTTCGTCTGGCTCGATCTGGGTGCCGCGGCGATGGACTTCGCGCGTGCCGGCGTCGACGCCGGTGTGGTGGTCCGACCGTTCGACGGTGACGGCGTTCGGGTGACGGTCACCAACGCCGAGGAGGACGACGTCTTCCTGCGGTTCGCCGAGAACTGGGACGGCCCGCGGGCCTAGAGACCGCGTGCGATCGTCGGCCACGCCACGGCCAGGTCGCGTTCCCAGTAACCCCAGGTGTGGGTGCCGATGAGGCGGAAGCCGTCGGTGTACGGGATGCCCGCGGCGCGCAGGGTCACCGCGAACTCCAGCGAACAACGGTAGGCGCCGAGCTCGAGAGCCGACGACGACGCCGTCACGACGTCGCGAGACCCTTCTTCGGGTTCGATCCGGCGCTGCAGGTCGAGCGGACCGACCGCACCGGAACCCGCGGCGATGAAGATGTTCTTCCCGCGGAGTTTGTCCAGATGGTGGTTCGGATCGTGCGCACGCCACCCGGCGGAGCCGAAGGGCCCCCACATGTTGGTCGCGTCGCCGCCGTCCCGGCCGACCGTCGAGCGCACATACGCCTCGTTGAACGGGCCCGACACAGGCGGACAACCACTGAGGGATGCGACACCGGTGTACATCGCCGGGTTCCGCACGGTGAGCGCGAACGCTGCCTGCCCGCCCATGGACAGGCCGATGATCGCGTTACGCCCGTTGCCGTTGAACCTCTCGTCGACGAGCGGTGGCAGCTCCTTGGTCAGGAACGTCTCCCACATCGGTTTGCCGAGCTTCGCGTCCCGCTGCTTCCAGTCGGTGTAGAAGGTCCCCGATGCCCCGGCGGGGAGCACCACGTTGACGTTCTTGTCGGCGAAGAACCGGCCGGCACGTCCCTTGGTGATCCAGTCGCTGACGTCCTTGTAGTTACCGGCGCCGTCGAGCATGTACACCGTCGACCGCGGAGAGGTGGCACCCGCGGGAGTCAGCACGGACACGCGTATGCGGTCGTTCATGGCCGGCGAGAACACCCAGATGTCGGTGCGCAGGGCACTCATCTTCACGGCCTTGGCGATGCGGGCGACAGGTTTCGGTTCGACTGCCCGCGGTGCTGCATGGGCCACCACGGGGGTCAACGCAGCCGTCATCACCAGACTGGCAAGACCCGCGATCAAGCGCCTCGATCTCATGTCAAACTCCCTACCCGGCAAACCCCGACCGCACCGGAAGTCCTCGTTCGCCATGCATGTGCTCCGCGCCGACCGATCTGGACGCGTGGCGACATCTAGACTGTCAGACTACCTGCCGGTCGGCAGGTCGAGACGTCGCGAAAGTGGCCGATCCGATACCAACCACCACACAAACGGTGTCCCCGAGCGAAAGTCGACGATGCACAAACCTCCGAGCGGGCAGAACTCACCGAAAGACAAGCCCGACGACGGGGATCTGAACGACAACGGGTACGCGTTCGTCGCCGACATCCCGGTCCGGTGGTCGGACATGGACGCCTTCGGACACATCAATCACGCGCGCATGGTGACTCTCATGGAGGAGGCCCGCATCGCATGGCTTCTCAGCGCCGGCGAGGAGTACGCCCCTCTGATCACCAGCGCGATGATAGTCCACGTCGACATCCGATATCAGGCCCAACTCCGACACGACGACTCGCCGCTGCTAATCGGTATGTGGATCAAGAACTTTCGGTCGGTCGACTTCACCATCGGCTATGAGATCCGGGGCGCGACCGCCGACCCGGACAGCCGGCCGGCGTGCGTGGCGAGCACGCAGATGGCGGTCGTCGACGTCGAGAAACACACGCTTCGACGCCTCAGCTCCGAGGAGAAGGACTACCTCAAGGCCTGGTCACGACGGCTCGTAGCGGGCCGGTAGCTCCCGCGGCACGGCCGGGGATATCCGGGCGATGTTGCCCTGTAACACATCTCGGTAGATCCGAAGCTGCTCTTCGCCGCTGCGCACCTGTTCGGTGAGACGCTTGGCGTTGTCGACCGAGATCTCCCGATCACCCGACCGCGCGATCAGCGCGTCGATGCGGTCGTCCAGGGTCATCGCCTTGTTGTATTCGGCGAGCACCTGGAGTTCGTCGGCCGCCGACTCGACGACGTGGGCGACCTCGCCGAGCGCCTGCACACGATCGATGAGTTCGGTCCACACCGGCCGGAGCGTGGTCTCGCGCTGGTCGATCTGGGCCGCGAAGGTGCGATCGAAACCGCCGTTGCGTTTCGCGCGGTCGAGGTCGATGCGGACGGCTCGCAGGGCGATCACGTCGGCGGCGATCTCGGCGAGCTCGGCGTGCAGGTTGACCTGGGTGCGCTGCACCTCGAAGTGGTCGGAGCGCCATGCGGGGTTGCCGACGATGCGGTCGTAGTAGTGCCCCGCGATGAACAGGAGGGTCTCGTAGCCGTCGACGAAGTTCGCCGCCCGCGGGGCCCCGCCCGGCACGTCGCGTCCGGTCGCGAACAGCTGATCGGCCCACTGCCCGGCCTGCGGATTGCCCGACTTCGCGGCGACCTGCCCGACGACGCCGGCGATGCGGTCGATGGCCGCAGTACCCGCGCGCCGGACGTAGCCCGAGGAGTTGACGTTGGGTGTCGGCGTGCACAACAGCCCGGCGAAGAGCCGCTCGCGTTCCTCGATCTCGAGATAGATGTTCTCGCGGCGCTCGCGGCGGATCGCCCGCGTCCCGGAGGCGAGGACGCCCTTGGCGGTCACGATGTACTTGCGCGCGTCGTCGCGGCGCCGTTGCAGCCCGTTCAACCGGTTCCTCAGCACCGCGCCGACGACGCTCGGCACGACCGGGCTGGACAACTGGTGTTCGAGCTGGAAGATCGCCCGCTGCAGGCGGCGCAGGTCGCCGAACCCGGCGGGGACCGTCGGCATCGGCCGGCCGGTGGAGATCCTCCGCACCACGATCGCGCGGCCCCCGGGTGTCAGGTAGCCCGCCGCCACCAGCAGTGCGGCGGTGTCGGACAGCTCGCGCCGCTCACCCGGCACCGACGACCGGTCGCACCACTCGCGGATCTGATCGCTCGTGCGCGCGGGCATCCGCCGGTGCCCTCTCGAGCCCTGCCCTTCCGGGCCCTTGTCGACCATGCCACTGCCGCCTTACTGGAAGAATCGGTCCGCGCCCCGTATCTGCAGACACCGGCTTCGATGCTACCCGCGGTCTCCGACACGCCTGGGTGACCATGATCTCCCCCGGAGGCCAACCGGTGGTCCGGGATGACACGATGTGCGCATGACCGATTCCGTCGCGGCCGGTACCGGACACTCTGCGAGCGAGCGGGTACGCGGCCAGATCTGGCGCAACGGCGAGGCCGTCGGTGCATTCGACCCCGACGGCTTCGACCTCGACGTGATCTCCGACTGCCTCGACTCCGGCGATCCCGACACCCTCATCTGGGCCGACCTGGAATGCCCCTCCCACGAGACGCTGTCGCGGGTCGCCGCAGAGATCGATCTGGATCCCTTCGCGGTCGAGGACACCGTCGCGGCGGCCGAACGGGTCAAGACGGTGGTGTACTCGGGCCACACGTTCGTGATGGTCTACGCGATCGCGCTGCACGACGGCGACGCCTCGTCCGACGCCGATGCAGAGCCGTCCGACGAGGTGTCGGAGAGGGTGTCGGGGACCGACTTCCGCGCGTCGATGAACGGTCACGCGCGAATGTTCGACCTGCACCGCATCTCGATCTTCGTCAAGCGGAACGCCCTGATCACCGTGCGCCCGACGCCGGGGTTCGACATGGACGAGGTGGTCCGGCGCTGGACGGAGAGCAGCGCGATGCAACACGGCATGGGCGCACTCGTCCACGGCCTGCTCGACGTCGTCGTCGACGGACATTTCGACGCGGTCCAGCGGCTCGACGACGAGATCGAGGACCTCGAGGCGCTGCTCTTCGACGAGCGCGTCCCGGGGCGGGAACTCCAGCGCCGCACCTACGATCTCCGCAAGGACCTCGTCGTGTTGCGGCGGGTGGTCCTACCGATGCGCGAGGTGATCGCCGGCATCCAGCGGCGTCGCTTCGAGAACAACGCCCCGCCCGAACTCGATCCGCACTTCTCGGATCTGTACGACCATGCCCTGCGCGCGTCGGAGTGGACCGAGTCGTTGCGGGACATGATCACGACCGTCTTCGAGACGAACCTGACGCTCGCCGACGCGCGGTTGAACACGGTGATGAAGAAGCTCACGGCATGGGCCGCGATCATCGCGGTACCGACCGCCATCACCGGCTTCTACGGACAGAATGTGCCATTCCCGGGATATCTCAACACATTCGGTTTCATCATGAGTATCTGTTTGATAGTTGTTGTCGTGCTGAGTCTCTACATCTCCTTCCGACGCCGCGATTGGTTGTGACACGACGGTGAACTCTCCTGCCATCACGATCGACGGACTGACCAAGCGCTTCGGTGCGGTCGCCGCGGTCGACGACCTGTCCTTCACGGTCGCGGCGGGACGCGTGACCGGTTTCCTCGGCCCGAACGGTTCGGGCAAGACGACCACCCTGCGGATGCTGCTGGGTCTCGTCGAACCGACGGCCGGACGCGCCCTCATCGGCGACCGCCCGTATCGGCAGATCCGCCGGCCCGCACAGGAAGTCGGGGCGGCGCTGGAGGCCTCGAGCTTCCACCCGGGCCGCACGGGACTGTGGCATCTGAAGGCTCTGGCCCCACAGGTAGGGGTGTCGACGGCGCGGTGCCGGGAGGTGCTGGACTTCGTCGGGCTCACCGAGGCCGCGGACCGCCGGGTCGGCGGCTATTCGATGGGTATGCGTCAGCGCCTCGGCCTGGCAACGGCATTGCTCGGTGATCCCCGGGTCATCATCCTCGACGAACCGGCGAACGGCCTCGATCCCCAGGGCATCGTCTGGCTACGCGGACTCTTCCGATCGCTGGCTCACGAAGGTCGGACGGTGCTCCTCTCGAGTCACGTTCTGGCAGAGGTGCGCAGCACCGTCGACGATGTGGTGGTCATCAGCAACGGTCGACTCGTCCGGGCGTCGACCCTCACCGAGTTCGAGGACCTCGCCGTCCACGCGGTCAGGGTCCGCACCCCGGGCCCCGCGTCGTTCGTGGCCCTGGCACGCGAGCGCGACTGGCGGATCGAGGACGCCCCCGGCGGCTTCCGCGTGCACGGTGTCGACACGGCGACCGTCGGCTCCGCCGCATTCGGCGCCGGTATCGAACTGCATGAACTCACCGACGCCGGTGCCGATCTCGAGACCGTGTTCCTGCACCTGACCGGTTCGCCCACACCGTCGATGGGAGCTGTGCGATGAAGGCGGCACTGGTCGCGGAGTACCGCAAGTTCGTCTCCACCCGGATGTGGTGGGTGCTGCTCATCGCCATGGTCGGCTATCTGGCGTTCATCGGTGCGGTCCTTGCCTTTTCGATGACCGCGGAGGACGCCATGAACCGTCCGGTGCTGCTGTCGGGCGGTGATCTCGCGCGGTCGATCTACGCGTTGACCTCTCCGATCGGCTACGTGTTCGCCCTGGTCATCGGCAGCCTGGCGGTGACCGGCGAGTTCCGCCACAAGACCATCACCGCCAGCCTCCTGGTCGAGCCACGGCGCGGAATCCTATTGTCGGCCAAGCTGATCGCGGGCATTCCGATCGGTGCACTGTACGGCATCCTCGGCACGCTCGCGGTCGTGGCGACCGTCGCCCCGATCCTCGCCATCCTCGGCGACGGCGCCTTCCTCGGCGACGGTTCGACCATCGAGGTCATCGCCCTGTCGATGCTGGTGATGGTGTTGTGGACGGCGATGGGCGTCGCCTTCGGCGCGGTGGTCTCCAATCAGGTGGCCGCGATCGTCATCCTGCTGGCATTCACCCAGCTCGTCGAGCCGATCGCCCGGATCGCCCTGGGCTCCTTCGACGTCACCACGTCGGTCTCGAAGTTCCTTCCCGGTTCGGCTGCCGATGCCCTGGTGGGTACGACCTTCTTCGCCAGCATGGGCGAGGGCGCCTCGGATCTCCTCCCCCAGTGGGCGGGGGCCGTGGTGATGCTGGTCTACATCGCGGCGTTCGCCGTCGTCGGCCGGCTCACGACCCTGCGACGCGACGTCGCCTAGGTGTACTGACCCGCCAGGTTGGGTACGCGGTCGGCGGGTGAGTCGCCTCTGAGTGCGGTGTGGCTGCGTTCGTGATTGTAGATGCGCAGGAACTCGTCGAAGGCGGCCACGCGTTCGGTCTCGCTGTTGTAGGGGCGGGCGTAGGCCCATTCCTCTTGCAGTGTGCGGTTGAATCGTTCCACCTTGCCGTTGGTTTGCGGCCGGTACGGTCGTGTCCATTTGTGTTTGATCCCGTTGTCGGCCAATCGTTTCCGGAACATTCTGGACCGGTAACAGGACCCGTTGTCGGTCATCACCCGTGTGGTCGTGACGCCGATCGAGGCAAAGTGGGCCAAGGCCCGGGTCATGAACGCGGTCGCGGTTTCCTTCTTCTCATCAGCGAGGATCTCCGAATAGGCGTATCGGGAGTGATCATCGACGGCGTGGTGCAGGTAGGCGTATCCCAGGTTGGGGCGGCCATGCACGGTGCGGGGCCGGGACGTGATCGCGATGGGCACTGGAATTGCGGCCGCCTCGGGCGCGGCCGTGCACGCGGTGCCCACCACCGTCGGGGATCCTGCCCAGCTTCTTGATGTCGACGTGGATCAAGTCCCCGGCAGCTTCGCGTTCATACCGGCGAACCTCACGTCGTCGTGCACGCACCGGTGCTCCGGTGGCCGGGTCGGTCCACGACAACCGCACACACTGGTACCGGGTGAGGATGCGGTGGACTGTGGACACGTTCAACCCCAGGTG
>NZ_WXYI01000009.1:0-195730 GCF_009872315.1 Gordonia sp. YY1
CTTTCCGTTCGACTTGCATGTGTTAAGCACGCCGCCAGCGTTCGTCCTGAGCCAGGATCAAACTCTCCATGAAAAAATAGCGAAACAAAACCAACACCCAAAAAGTGTCAGCGTTTCAACACAATCAGGAAAGCAAAACCTGACCAATCCAAAACTAGCAAAAACATGTGACACCCAGACGGGGCCGAGCGCCACACACAATAAACATCTACATCCATAAAGAATGCACGATGCCAAAATGGCATCAGACAATTCATCATCACACTATCGAGTTCTCAAAGAACACACACCCACCAGATACTCACCCCCACAAGGGCTTTCACCAGCAGACTTTGTCCTGACTTTCCGCGTCAACCCCGTCTCCGGGGCAACTCTTCCATCCTACCAGACCCGATCCTCAGTCCGCAAATCCGAAGTTTTTCGAACTCAGGGGATCTGGCAACCCCGCACACCTCGTCCAAGACACGAAGTCTCGAACTCGAAGTTCGGGGGCGGTCTGCGCAAAGCCCGGTCTCCACTCCCCGGCCGGACCCTCTCAGGTCTTCCGGGGCGGCGCCGTGGCGCGCTGACTTGAAGAAAGTTACGCAACCGAATCGTCAGGGTCAAATCGCCTGGTCACGCTTCCCCGAGTCGGACATCGCCGCAGGTCACGGGTTGCCGGGCGACACCGAAACGCTCTGTCGCGTGCAGATTCTCGCCGGGCCGGTCACTGTGACGTGCGCCGCAAACCGTCCGTTCGGACAGGTACTCACCCCCGCTCGGACAGTTATGCGCAGGTCAGGATGTTTCTACGGTCGGTCCATGACGACCATCGATCAGTCGACGACCTTCCCGGCTGCGCTTCTCGACCCATCACCCGTACGCGGGCGTGTGCCTCGGGTACTCCGATCCGGGCTCGTCCCCAGGGGGTTCGCCCGCTGCGGGCTCCTGTCGTGGCGTCGAGTGGCCGGCGTCCTCCAGATCGCTCATCCCTTCGACGAGGAGACGATCTCCGACTCGGTGGTCGTCGACGGGCTGGTCTCGCTGGTGGAGGCCGGCGTGTTGTCGGGTCAGGAGAACTTCGAATCCGCGGCGGTGGGCATCATCCGGACCTCCGCAGCCACCTCGGCGGACGCGTGGTCGGCGTTCTACGACAACTCGATCCGCGAACTTCGTTGCGGGGCTTCGGCCTTCGCTCCCGTGCACCGGCGCGCACGCTCACTCGCCACCGGTTCGTCGATCCTCGAGGTGGGCTCCTGCTTCGGATTCTTCGCGCTGGCCTGCGCGATGGACGGGTACGACGTGTCGGCCTGCGACATCTCACCGGGCGCGGTGTCGCTGCTCGCGTGCGCGTCGCGGCGACTCGGTGTACCCGTCGACGCCGTGGTCGGCGACGCGACCGCGCTCCCCTTTGACGACGATTCCGTGGACATGGTCTCGCTCATCCACCTGCTCGAGCATCTCGACGCCCGCGGTGTGGAGGCAGCGCTGTCCGAGGCGCTGCGGGTGGCGAGGCGCCGGGTGGTCGTCGCGGTGCCCTTCGAAGAGGAGCCCAGCCCCCACTTCGGTCACCGTCTCCGGCTGACCGAGAAAGATCTGCACAGCTGGGCGAACAGCGTCGCCCACTCCGGGGCCGAGGTGTTCGTCGACCACGGCGGCTGGCTGGTCCTCACCCCCTCGGACCCGCCGGTCAGATGAGCCCCCGTTTGCTCGCCGTGTAGACCGCATCGGTGCGCTTGGTGACCCCGAGCTTGCGGATGATGTTGCGGATGTGGAACTTCACCGTCGACTCGGAGATGTACAGCGTTTCCCCGATCCGCTTGTTGGACATGCCATCGGCGAGCAGTCGCAAGACCTCACGTTCTCGGTCGCTGAGGGTTTCGGTGGTCTCGGCCTCCCCGGAGACGGTCCGCAACACCACCGCCGCGCTGCGCGGATCGAAGGCACTGCCACCCGTCGAGACGGCCTGGATCGCGCGCACCAGTTCGGTGGTGTCGACATCCTTGACGACGTATCCCCGCGCGCCGGCGCGAACAGCCCGCACCACCAGGTCGTCGTCGAGGAATGTGGTGAGCACCAGCGCCGCGACCTCCGGGTGACGCTGTGCGATGTCCTTGATCACGCGCAGTCCCTCGTATTCGGTACCCGCGGACAGTTTGAGATCGACGACCACCACATCCGGTCGGCACGCATTGACCTCCGCGAGCGCGGCGTCGTGCGAGTCGGCTTCGCCGACCACCTCGACGACGTCCTCGCGTTCGAGGAGCGAGCGCATCCCCTCCCGGAGCAGGGCGTGGTCGTCGACCAGCAGTGTGCGGATGGGCCTGGCCTGCTTACCGGTGCTCGTCTTGTCGGTGCTCACGGCAACTCCCTGGTCGTGGCTCCGGAATCGGACGCGGATGGCGATCCCGCACCCGTCGGCAGGGTCGCGGTCACTCGGATGCCACCCGCCCGTGACCGGCGGATTCGGATCTCGCCGTCGAGCTCGGCGGCCCGCGAGGCCATGTTCGCCAGGCCGCGGTGGCGGCCGGCGGCGAGGTCGCCGAGCGACGCGGTCCGCAGGACGCGCCGCAGATGTTCGGGGTCGCCGACCCCGTCGTCGTCGACCGACAGCGACACCTGCTCCGGCGCATAGGTGAGGGTCACCGTGACCTCGTCGGCCCGCGCATGGATCGCGGCGTTGAACAGTGCTTCCCCCGCGATCCGGAGCAGCGCGTGCTGGACGTCGCCGGTCAGGTCGCGGGAGCGTCCCCGGATGCGGACCGCGGTGGTCAGGTCGGGCGGCATGTGTAGGGAGCACAATTCGGTCAAGACCTCCCGGACACTCGGCGACGGGACGCTCGCGGCGTTGTTGAGCGTGTAGATGAACGCCCGCAGCTGCTCGACCGCTTCTTTCGTGAGACGGCCGGCCATCTGCAGCCGTTCGAGTGCCGCACCGTCGACGAGGTCGCGACACAGCTCGATCTGCACGCCCGCCGAGAGCACCGACTGGGTGACCGAATCGTGCAACTCGCGCGCGATCCGCGACCGCTCCTCGTTGAGGACGGTGGTGCGCATCGCGGCGGACAACTCACGCTGGGCACGCTCGAGCTCATCGTTTCGTTCGGCCAATTCCGCGGCGTGCCGATGTGTTTCGGAGAACAGCTCGGCGTTGAGCAGGGCGACGATCGCCTGGCTGGCCAGGATCCGCAGGACCACGACGTCCGTCGGGTCGACGACGCGCTCGGACGGGGTCCACGCCGACAGGCCGCCGACGACGCTGCCGTCGAGTTCGACCGGGACATGGACGTGGTCGGTGGACAGGATCGGGCGGTGCAACAGCGGCTCGTGGCCGCGCAGGATGTCGTTGAGCCGGTTCAGCACCTGGTCGGGCAGCCCGTCGGGCGGAGAGGCGGTCGACGACCCCTCGAAGGCGTACAACCTGCCGCTGCCGGAGCTGATCAGGTGACGCGGGGCGGATCGCTCCAGGCGTCCGTCGGCGAGCCCGAACACCACCCACTCCGCACCCAGATGGTCACGCGCGGCCTCGACCACCGAGATGACCAGCGCCTCGGGCCCTTCGGCGGTGCGGACCAGCGCCCGCGAGATCCGTTCGAGAGCGCCGACCACCCGGCTCAGCCGGGCCTCTACCCCGCGGTACTGCGCGTAATGACTGCCCTTGACGCTGCGCAGACCGACGAGGCTGTCGAGATCGGACCGGTCGGGCTCCCGTTCGGGGTCGGGCCCCCGCGCGGCGCCGACCATCACAGTGCCGCCGCGTACAGGTCACGAATCCCCGCCGCCTGCGGACGGCGCGGATTCGTGGTCATGCACGAGTCCGCGAGAGCGTGCGTGGTGAGACGATCGAGATCGCCGAGGCGAACGCCCAACGGCTCCAGGGACTCCGGCATCCCGACCCGTGCACCCAGGCCCGCCACGGCATCGGCCAGACGGTCGGCGACCATGCGCGCATTCCCGTCGGTGGACAGGCCGATCGCCCCGGCGAGGTCGACGAATCCGTCGGCGCACACCTCCGCGTTGTAGCGGATGACATGCGGCAGCAGCACCGCGTTGATCGCACCGTGGGGGGCGTCGCAATGCCCGCCGACCGGGTGGCTCATCGCATGGGTCGCGCCGAGGATCGCGTTGGTGAACGCCATCCCGGCCCGCAGCGACGCCAGCGACATCTCCTCCGCCGCGACCTTGTCGAGCGGGTCGTCGACCAGTCGCTCGAGATGCGTCCAGACACCGCTGATCGATTCCAGTGCAAGCGAATCCGTCATCCGGCCGTGCGCGAGCGAGACGTAGGCCTCGACGCAGTGGGTCAGCACGTCCATCCCGACCTGTGCGGTGACCTCGGCCGGCACCGTGGTGAGCAGTTCCGGATCGCTCACCGACAGGTCCGGCACCAGCGACCGGCCGATGATGGTGACCTTGGTGCGGCGCTGGCCGTCGTTGATGATGCAGAACTGCGAGACGTCGGCACCGCTCCCGGCGGTGGTCGGCACGGCGACGAGCGGCGGCAACGGCCGGCGGGCACGATCGATTCCCTCGTATTCCAGGATGTGACCGCCGTTGGCGGCGAGCACCGCGACCCCCTTCGCCGCGTCGATGACCGATCCCCCGCCGAGCGCCACGAGCCCGTCCGCATCGTGCGCCTTGTAGGCCAGGAACGCCGCGGTGACCTCGCCGGCACGCGGGTTGGGCGACACGTCCACGAACGAGGTGGCGTCCAGCCCCGCCGCGGCCAGACCCGACATCAGCTGCGCGTACCAGCGGGTGCCCTCGAGACCGCGATCGCTCACCACCAGCGGGCGGCGCATCCCGAGGCCCGACGTGGCGAGCGGCACCTCGCCGAATGCGCCCGGGCCGAGCACGATCTCGGGGGCGTGGAACTTGGCGACATGACCGGGGCTGCGTCGGCGCGTGCCACCCTGCATCCGTTGACCTCCGATCACCGCGGGCCGATGATGTCGTCGTGCGCCACCGGCATTTTCGACGCTACCCACCTCACCTGAGCGCTGCACCCAGTTCATCACAGCGCGCAAGCATCTCGGCCCCGTCCCGGACGCTGACGACACCGCTGCAGTGTTCGGCGTAGTCGGCCATCGCGCACCCCGTCTGCGACCAGTAGCGCGACGGTTCGGGGGTCACCCAGGCGAGGCGGTGTGCGCGCCGGCCGATCTCGGCGACCAGGTCGGTGCGTGCGTCGAATCCGTTGCTGCGCGCGTCGCCGACGACGAGCACCGAGGTACGCGGAGTGACGAGGTCGCCGAACTCGCCGAGTAGTCCGGCGAACATCCGTCCGTAGTCGCTCGTCGCGGCCAGGTCGAGGCCGTCGGCGGCGAGCACAGCGGCCAGCGCGGCGTCGGCGGACGCCGCCCGGAGCGCGGCGGTGACGCGCACCGGCCGGTCGACGAAGGCGACGACCTCGCACCGGTCGCCGAAACGGTGCAGCGTCTGCGCGAGCCGCAGGATGAACCCGGTGACCGGCCGGACCGACAACGAGACGTCGACCAGGACCAGCAACCGCACGGGGCCGGGCCGCGGACGTCGACGCCACAGTTCGGCCGGCACCCCGTCGGTGGCGACCGCCGCGCGCATCGTGGCGCGGATGTCGAGGGTCCCGCGATCTCCGCGGCCGATCACCCGTCGCGGTGCTCCGCGCATGCGCTGGACGAGCCGGTGGCAGGCACGGTCGATGTCGGCTTGTTCGGTCCGCACCGGGGCCGATCGACCGGGTGCGTCGCCCTCGGTGAGCCCGGCCGCCTCGAGGCGCGCGGTGAACACGTCGACGAACGCGGCCAGGGCACGTTCGAGCTCGATGCGACGCGCGTCGTCGAGGTCGGCGTTCCCCTCCGTTCCGTACGCTCCCCGGGGGTCGTAGGCGTCGAGAGCCGCCAGGATCGCGGCGGCGCCGGTCACCCCCAGGGGTGTGCTCTCCACCCGGGCGGCGGCGCCGGTCAGCTCGCCGACCGACGCCGAATCGGCGGAGTCGATCTCGACCGTGTACGTCACTCCGCCGCTGACCGATCCGCTGTCCGGGTCGACGCCGAGCTGTTCGGCGCCGGCCGACACGGTGAAGTCGTTCTCTTCGCGATGGGCGCTCTCCCCGTGTCGCTCGCCGGCATCGGGGTTGGGTGCCATCAGATCGCCGATCTCGTCGGTGTGCTCGTCGGCGCCGATTCGGCGGGCCGCCCCGTCGAACTCGTCGTCCCAGACGACGTCGTCGGGCAGGTCCGCGGCGGCACCCCGCGGGCGGGGCAGGTCCTCCTCGCGGTCGGGCCCCGTGTCGGCACCCAGGAAGAAGACGTCGAAGGCGTGCTCGAAACCTGCTGTCTCGTAACCGTATTTGACGGAGACACTGCGCAGCGCGGCCCGCAGCACCGCGAGGTCGGCGGCCCCGACGATCGCCAGTGTCCGCCGCACCTCGATCACCTCCGCGGGCGACGCGGCGATCCCTGCACCGCGCAGGACCTGCCCGAACAGAACCGCGACCAGGTCGAGGATCTCGTCGCGGACGGCCCCCGTCGGCGGCGTGCGCACGGTCATCGGCCCGCGCGTACCCCGGCACTGCGGGCCCGCCCGGCCCCGAACGCCCGGGCCGTGACCGACCCTGACGGCGTCGACCCGTCGACACCGACCTCCGCGGCGGCGGTGTCTGCGGGGGGCGTCGACAGCGCATGACGGGCGAGGTCGAGGTCGGTGCCGAACTTGACCAGCACGGAGAGCAACGCGGCGTCGGCCGGACCGGATCCGGGACGGGCGTTCCGTGCCGGTTCGGTGGTCCTGAGATACGACGCCGCACGAGCAGCGTCGATGACCTCCGCGATCGAGGGACTCTTGCGCAGCGGCAGATCGCGGAGTCGCCGGGCGAGGTCGACGACCTCGCCGATGACCTCGTCCTCGATGTCGGGAGCCCGCACCGCGACGATGGCGCGCTCGGTGTCCGGGTCGGGGTAGCCGACCTGGAAGTGCAGGCACCTGCGCTTGAGGGCCGGCGAGAGCTCACGGGTGTCGTTGGAGGTCAGGATCACCCACGGCGACGACCGTGCGGTGAACGTCCCGAGTTCGGGTACCGACACCTGGCGTTCGGCGAGCACCTCGAGCATGACCGCCTCCATCGCCTCGTCCGTACGGTCGATCTCGTCGACGAGGAGCACGGTGGGGGTGGTCGAAGTGATCGCGGCCAGCAGCGGCCGGGCCACCAGGAAGTCCTCGGTGTACACGCCCACCTCGGTACGCGCCAGGGCCGCCGATGCCTCCGAAAGACTTGCCTCCGAGGCCAATTCGATACTGATGCGGTCTCGCAGCATCTGCACGTGGAGCAGTTGGCGGGCGTAGTCCCACTCGTAGAGGGCACGCGAGTCGTCGAGCCCCTCGTAACACTGCAGGCGGATGAGCTCACGCCCCGACGCCGCGGCCAGCGCCTTGGCCAGTTCGGTCTTGCCGACACCCGCCGGCCCCTCGAGAAGCAGCGGCCGGTCCAGCAGCGTGGCGAGGTGCACGACGATCGCCAGTTCCGGTCCGATGAGGTATCCCTGCTCCCCGAGCGCAGCGGTCAGTTCCTCTGCGGAGGCGAAGCGGGCGGTCTCGTCGGCATCCGTGAGGCGGGCGAGGGCGGTGGAGGTGTGCGTCATCGGATCGTCAGACCTTCCGTCGACGGGGCGGTGGACTGGGGCGGAACCCGCGCGTCCGCGAGGGATTCCCCTCCCGGGCACGGGGTTCCGGCCGGGTGATCAGTAGCTGCCGGTGAAGGCGTGCGTCACCGTGGGGATCAGCGATTCCACGGTGCTCTCCCGGGGGTTGCCCGGGGTGCACCAGTCGCCCATCATGTGCTCGGCGATGGCGCGGATCTGCTTCTCGGAGGTGTCGATGCTCTCGCCGCGCCCCTCGTACTTACCGGTGTTCATCCGGTTCTTCTCGTAGCTGTTGGTCGACAGCTGTCCGAAGTTGTCCGGGATGCCGAGGTCCTTCGAGAGGCGGATGGCCTCCTCGACCGCGGCGTCGGCGGCCTGGACGGTGGTCATCGTGGAGGTGTCGACGCCGAGCAACGCGGCGATCTCCGCGTAGCGCTCGAAGCGGGACGGCAGGTTGTACTCCCACACGCGCGGCAGCGCGATGGCGTTGTTGAGTCCGTGGTGGCTGTCGTAGAAGGCGCTCACCGCATGGGACAGGCTGTGCACCAGCCCGAGACCACCCGAGTTGAATGCCTGCGCGGAGATGTACTGGGCGTACATCATGCCGGTACGGGCCGCGAGGTTACGCGGGTCGTAGACCGCGGTGCGGAGGTGATCGCGGATGAGCTCGATCGAGTACTTGGCGTTGCCGAGCGACGGGGCGAAGTCCAGGCGCGAGACGTACGGCTCGCTGGCGTGGGCGAGCACGTCGAAGCCGCAGAAGGCGGTGAAGTGCTCGGGGCACGAGTAGTAGAGCAGCGGATCGTCCATCGCGAGGTCCACAAGACAGGTGTCGTCGAACGCCACCCACTTGTGCGGATTGTTCATGTCCGAGGTGTCGGTGATGACGTAGGCCCAGGAGGTCTCCGAGCCGGTGCCCGCGGTGGTGGAGACCGCGATGTGCTTCGGGTTCTCCTTGTTGGTGGCCTTGGAGAAGCCCTCGAACTCGTTGATGTTGCGGCCGTCGTGGGCGATCACCATCCGGGCGCCCTTGGCGGCGTCGTGGCTCGACCCGCCGCCCACCGAGATGATGCCGTCGCACTTCTCCGACTGGTACAGCGCCGCGGCATCCATGACGTTGTAGTCCTTGGGATTGGACTCCACCTGGTCGTAGAGCACCACGTCGACGCCCTGGTACTCGATCTTGCCGATCAATTCCTCGATGATGCCCGAACCGCGGAGGCCGGTGGTCATCAGCAGGGCACGCGTGATGCCCAGTTCCTTGGCCTCGACACCGAGCATGTCGTGCGCACCGACACCCAGCTTCGCCTTCGGGAACGGGTGGAACTCCTTGATCGGGAAATCCCAGATCTGGTTCAGCTCAATGGCCATGGGGTGAACTCCTTGTGACGGTTGGGTCTGTCACAACGAGAATGTCGCTCAGATCACAACGCCCACAAGGGGTCCTGACCCTCGGCGGGCAGGGTCGGTCCATCAGGACGGGGGTACCACCTGTCCGATCGGACAGGTGGGGCCGACATGTCAGTCGGTGACGCGCTCGATCTCGCCGCCGAGGCTGCGGAGGATCTCGACGAAATGCGGGTAGCCGCGATCGATGTGTTCGACGTCGTGCACCTCGGTGACGCCGTCGGCGACGAGGCCGGCGAGCACGAGGCCGGCGCCGGCACGGATGTCCGAACACCAGACCGGTGCGCTCGAGAGTCGCTCGATACCGCGGATGACGGCGTGGTGGCCGTCGGTGCGGGCGTCCGCGCCCAGGCGCACCATCTCCTCGACGAAGCGGAAACGGGCCTCGAAGACGTTCTCGGTGATGACGGACATGCCCTCGGAGATGGCGGCGAGTCCGATCGCCATCGGCTGCAGATCGGTCGGGAAACCGGGGAACGGCAGCGTCGAGACGTTCACCGCGACCGGCCGGCTGTCGTGGCGCACCCGGAAGCCGTCGCTGAAGGTGTCCACGCGGGCACCGGTGTCGACCAGCTTGTTGAGGACCAGCTGCAGGTGTTCGGGCTGCACACCGCGAACCGTGACGTCACCGCGCGTCATCGCGGCAGCGATACCCCAGGTCGCACCGACGATGCGGTCCCCCACCACCCGGTGGGTCGTCGGATGCAGCCGGTCGACGCCGTTCACCGTCAGCGTCGACGTGCCGGCGCCCTCGATCTGGGCACCCATCTGCTGCAGCATCACGCAGAGGTCGACGATCTCCGGTTCGCGGGCCGCGTTGTCGATCGTCGTCTGGCCCTCGGCCAGGACGGCAGCCATCAGGATGTTCTCGGTGGCCCCGACGGAGGGGAACTCGAGCGCGATGGGAGCACCGACGAGGGCGTCGGCTTCGGCCACCACGCAGCCGTGCTCGATCGAGCTCGTCGCTCCGAGAGCACGCAGGCCCGCCTGATGCATGTCCAGGGGTCGCGAACCGATCGCGTCACCACCCGGCAACGCCACCACCGCTCGATGACACCGGGCCATCAGCGGTCCGAGAACACACACCGAGGCGCGGAACTGACGGACGGCGGCGAAGTCCGCATGGAACTTCGGTTCGGCGGGGGCCGTGATCGTCACGGTGTCGCCGTCCATCTCCACGACGGCACCCAGACCACGTACGACATCGGCCATCAGCGGGACGTCTGCGATCTCCGGCGCGTTGGTCAGCACCGTCGTGCCCTCGGCCAGCAACGCTGCCGCCATCAGCTTCAGCACGCTGTTCTTGGCGCCACCGACAGACACCTCACCGGACAAACGTGCCCCGCCCGACACCAGAAACCGATCGCTCACGCCTGCCACCTTATCCGCCGCCCCCCGGCGCTCATCGCACGCAGTACATTCAACGCATGGCCGTTCATCTGACGAGGATCTACACCCGCACCGGCGACGACGGTTCGACCGGTCTGAGTGACTTCTCGCGCGTCCCCAAGACCGATCCGCGCGTGGTCGCCTACGCCGACTGCGACGAGGCCAACGCCGCGATCGGCATGGCACTGGCCCTCGGCGGCGACGTACCCGAGGACATCGCCGCCGTGCTGGCCACGGTGCAGAACGACCTGTTCGACGCCGGTGCCGACCTGTCCACCCCGATCGTCGACGACCCCGAATACCCGCCGCTGCGCATCGCCCAGGAGTACATCGACGCCCTCGAGGGCTGGTGTGACGACTTCGGCGCCGACCTACCGCCCCTGGACTCGTTCATCCTGCCCGGCGGAACACCGCTGGCGGCCCTGCTCCACCAGGCGCGGACGGTGACCCGCCGCGCGGAGCGTTCGGCGTGGGCCGCGGTGACCGCCCACCCCGACGACACGAGCGTCCTGCCGGCGAGATACCTCAACCGGCTGTCCGACCTGCTGTTCATCCTGTCGCGGGTGGCCAATCGGGCACCCGACGGCACACTCGGCGACGTGAAGTGGGTTCCGGGCGGCAACCGAGCACGACCAGCCACTCCGGAGAACTGATAGCCCGGAACGGGAAATCCCGCTCCGACCGGCGGGATCAGGCGCTCTTGCGCCGTTCTGAACGCGCGGACTGCCGAGACTCCAGCCACGACTGGAACGCGGTGACCGCACCCGGGCCCATCGCGAGCTCGTAGCCGTCCTTGCCCTTACCGGTGATCGGGTTCTTGCCGGAGGGCTTCACCTGCAGAATCAGCATGCCCTCGAGGATCTCGGTCTCCGTCCCCTCCGGGCGGCGTCGGCCGGTGATCTCGATGCCCTGCCGGACAAGGGTGACGTTCGGTCCGGGACGCAGGGACGCCAGGCGGTAGTAGCGCAGCGAGTCATCGCTGTAATGCGCCGTCCCGTGACGCCAGCCGTGGTCGACCTCCGCCGGGATGGTGCGCAACAGGATGGGGGTGCCGACGCGCCTGAGCTGCGCCAGGCGGACCGCGAGCAACACGCACACGATGACGGCGACCGCCAGCAGCACACTGAGCAAGACGACCGGCAGCGACATCACCTACTCCTTCGTGCAGTCTCCGCGTATGTCCGGACGACCGTCGGATTTCCAACGAGGAGGACCGACGCCGTGACACGACTTGCGAGACAGGGGCTGTGGAACACAGCATGCCAGATCGCCCACACCCGACGCGAAACGACCTCGGCCGGCCACCGGATGGAAATCCGATGACCGGCCGAGATGACCGCCGCGAATGCGGGGTGTTACTTCGAAAGCTGCTGTGCCGCAGTCAGACGCGCGTGAGCACGGTGGTACTCCGGCGAATCCGCCTCAGCCCGCTCGAGCGCGGTCTTCTCCGCATTGATGTCGACGTCGTCGGCCCAGTCGGCCGACTCCGCCAGCACCGTGACGGTCTCGCCGGTGACGGACAGGAATCCGCCCTCGACCGCCGCCGCGCGGCGATTGCCGTTCTCTTCGACGATCACCACGTAGCCACCCGGGACCAGTTGGCCCAGCAGCGGCTCGTGATTGGCCAGGACTCCCAGCTCGCCGACGGTCGTCTGCGCGATCAGGAACGTGGCCTCGCCCGAGTACAGGCTCGAATCCGCGGAGACAACCTCCACGTGGAAGGACTTCTCAGCCATGGATTACCGCTACTTTCCGGCGATCTTGGCGGCGGCGGCCTCCACGTCGTCGAGTCCACCGCAGCTGTTGAACGCCTGCTCGGGCAGGTGGTCGAACTCGCCCTTGGCGACACGGTCGAATGCCTCGATGGTGTCCGCGAGCGGGACGACCGAGCCCTTCTGACCGGTGAACTTCTCGGCGACCAGGAAGTTCTGGCCGAGGAACTTCTGGATACGGCGAGCACGCTGCACCGTGACCTTGTCCTCTTCGGAGAGCTCGTCCATACCGAGGATGGCGATGATGTCCTGCAGCTCCTTGTACTTCTGCAGGATTCGCTTCACCTCGTTGGCGACGCGGAAGTGCTCGTCGCCCACGATCGAGGCCTCGAGGATGCGCGAGGTCGACGTCAGCGGGTCCACAGCGGGGTAGATACCCAGCTGCGAGATCGGACGCGAGAGCTCGGTGGTCGCATCGAGGTGCGCGAAGGTGGTCGCCGGAGCCGGGTCGGTGTAGTCGTCGGCGGGGACGTAGATCGCCTGCAGCGAGGTGATCGAGCGGCCCTTGGTCGAGGTGATGCGCTCCTGGAGCTCGCCCATCTCGTCGGCCAGGGTCGGCTGGTAACCCACCGCGGACGGCATACGGCCGAGGAGGGTCGAGACCTCCGAGCCCGCCTGCGTGAAGCGGAAGATGTTGTCGATGAACAGCAGCACGTCCTGGTGCTTCACATCGCGGAAGTACTCCGCCATGGTCAGCGCCGACAGAGCCACGCGCATACGCGTGCCCGGCGGCTCGTCCATCTGGCCGAACACCAAGGCGGTGTCCTGGAGAACGCCCATCTCCTCCATCTCGAGGTGGAGGTCGGTGCCCTCACGGGTGCGCTCACCGACGCCGGCGAACACCGAGGTGCCGGAGAACTCACGCGCGATACGCGTGATCATCTCCTGGATGAGGACGGTCTTGCCGACGCCCGCACCACCGAACAGACCGATCTTGCCGCCCTTCACGTACGGGGTCAGCAGGTCGATGACCTTGATGCCGGTCTCGAGGATCTCGGTCTTGCCCTCGAGCTCGTCGAAGGCCGGCGGCTTGCGGTGGATGCTCCACTGCTCGCCGTCGCGACCCAGGCCGGGGCTGTCGAGGCAGTCGCCGAGGGCGTTGAAGACGTGGCCCTTCACGACGTCGCCGACCGGCACGACGATCGACTTGCCGGTGTCGGAGACGGACGCGCCGCGGACCAGGCCGTCGGTGGGCTGCATCGAGATGGTGCGCACCAGGTTGTCACCGAGGTGCTGAGCGACCTCGAGGGTCAGGGTCTTGGCGACCGAGGAGAGAGTGACCTCGGCGTGCAGGGCGTTGAACAGTTCGGGGATCGAGCCCCGCGGGAACTCCACGTCGACCACGGGGCCGATGATGCGGACAACCCGCCCATCGGCGGAACCCGCCGACTGCGCGGAGGGGGTTTCTACTGCTGCGGTCATGGTGCTTGGGTCACTTCCTCTTGATCGAAGTATTGGGTCTCGTCGTCGTGCTTGGTCGGCGCATCCGGCTAGTTCGCCAGGGCGCTCGAACCGCCGACGATCTCGCTGATTTCCTGGGTGATCTGAGCCTGGCGGAGCTGGTTGGCCTCACGCGACAGCGTCTTGGCCAATTCCTCGGCGTTGTCGGTGGCCGCCTTCATGGCGGTACGGCGAGCCGCAGACTCCGACGCGGCCGAATCCAGCAGCGCCGCGTAGACCCGCGTGGTCACATACTTCGGCAGCAGAGCGTCGAGAAGGGTCTCGGCGCCCGGCTCGAAGGTGTAGTTGCGCGACGGCTTGTCGTCGGAGGAATCGGTGTCCTCCGAGACGACCAGAGGCGCCACGCGACGAACCTCCGGCACCTGCGACAGCATCGACTGGAACCGGGTGTACACCAGGTGCAGTTCGTCGACACCCTCGAGGCTGCCGTCCCCACCGGGACGCTCGACCTCGACACCCGAACCCGCCACGAACAGGTCCACGAGGAACCCGGTCGCGGTGGAGGCGTCGGAGTACTTCGGCGACTCGGAGAAGCCGGTCCAGGAATCCTCGACGGTGAGGCCGCGGAAGTTGAAGAATCCGACGCCCTTTCGGCCCATCACGAACAGGACGGCTTCTTTGCCCTCGTCGCGCAGCAGCGAGATGAGTTCCCGCGTCGCCTTGAGGACGTTCGCGTTGTAACCACCGCACATGCCGCGGTCGCTGGTGACCACCAGGATCGCCGCACGCTTGGGGTTTTCACGCTCGGTCAGCAGCGGGTTGTCCAGTGTCCCCGCGTGACTCGCCAACTCGGAGAGGACCGTGGTCATCTCTTCCGAGTACGGCTTGGCCGCGGCGACACGACCCTGGGCCTTGGTGATGCGCGAGGTCGCGATCAGTTCCTGAGCCTTGGTGATCTTCTTGGTCGACTGGACCGACCGGATGCGTGAGCGCAGCTCACGAATGCTGGCCACGAGCCCTCACCCCTTCCTTAGCGCAATGTCCGTTGACGTCTGAGATCACTTGCGGATCTTGATCTCTTCGTTCTCGACGTCCTCGGCATCCATTGCCTCGGCCTCGGCCTCGTTGACCACGCGCTTGCCGTCGTGGGTGAGGTAGCTGTTCTTGAACTTGTTGGTCTCGGCGACGAGGGACTCCGCCTGGTCGTCGGACAGCACCTTGCCGCCGGCGATCGAGTCGTAGACACCCTTGGCTGCGTGATGCAGGTGGCTGAGCAGCTGCGTCTCGAAGTTGCGGACGTCGTCGACCGGGACCGAGTCGTAGTGACCCTCACCGCAGAGGTAGATCGAGACGATCTCGTCCTCGACGGAGAAGGGGCTGTACTGGTCCTGCTTGAGCATCTCGACCCAGCGGGCGCCGCGCTCGAGCTGAGCCTTGGACGCATCGTCGAGGTCGGAGGCGAAGGCCGAGAAGGCTTCCAGCTCACGGAACTGTGCGAGCTCCAGACGCAGCGAACCCGAGACCTTCTTCAGGCCCTTGGTCTGAGCGGCACCACCGACACGCGACACCGAGGTACCGACGTTGATGGCGGGACGGACACCCTTGTTGAAGAGGTCCGACTCGAGGAAGAC
The DNA here is from genome assembly GCF_009872315.1 of Gordonia sp. YY1. Taxonomy (NCBI): domain Bacteria; kingdom Bacillati; phylum Actinomycetota; class Actinomycetes; order Mycobacteriales; family Gordoniaceae; genus Gordonia; species Gordonia sp. YY1. The sequence goes on from NZ_WXYI01000009.1 coordinate 15,199, forward strand.
CTGACCGTCGGTGATCGAGATGACGTTGGTCGGGATGAACGCCGAGACGTCGTTGGCCTTGGTCTCGATGATCGGCAGACCGGTCATCGAACCGCCGCCCATCTCCTCGGAGAGCTTGGCGCAACGCTCCAGCAGACGCGAGTGCAAGTAGAAGACGTCACCGGGGTATGCCTCACGACCCGGCGGACGACGCAGCAGCAGCGAGATGGCGCGGTAGGCCTCGGCCTGCTTGGTCAGGTCGTCGAACACGATGAGGACGTGCTTGCCCTGGTACATCCAGTGCTGGCCGATGGCCGAACCGGTGTACGGAGCCAGCCACTTGAAGCCGGCCGAGTCAGAGGCCGGGGCCGCGACGATGGTGGTGTACTCCATCGCGCCGGCCTCTTCGAGAGCGGTCTTGACGCCGGCGATGGTCGAGCCCTTCTGACCGATCGCGACGTAGATGCAGCGAACCTGCTTGCTCGGGTCGCCGGTCTCCCAGTTGGCCTTCTGGTTCAGGATGGCGTCGATGCAGACCGCGGTCTTTCCGGTCTTGCGGTCGCCGATGACCAGCTGGCGCTGGCCGCGGCCGATGGCGGTCATCGCGTCGATGGCCTTGATACCGGTGGCGAGGGACTCCTCGACCGGCTGGCGCTCGAGCACCGAGGCGGCCTGGAGCTCGAGGACGCGCTGCTCCTCGGCCTCGATGTCACCGAGGCCGTCGATCGGCGCACCCAGCGGGTCGACGACGCGGCCCAGGAACTTGTCGCCGACGGGGACCGAGAGCACGTCGCCGGTACGGCTGACCTGCTGGCCCTCTTCCAGCGACTCGTAGTCACCGAGGATGACGGCGCCGATCTCGTCCTCGTCGAGGTTCAGGGCCACGCCGAGCACGCCGCCCTCGAACTGCAGCAGCTCGTTGGCCATCGCGCCGGGCAGTCCGCTGACGTGCGCGATACCGTCCGATGTGTCGGTGACGATGCCCACCTCCTCGCGGGAGGCATCGGCATCGAACGATGAGACATACTGCTCGATCGCTCCCTTAATCTCGTCTGGTGAGATCGTCAACTCCGCCATTGGTACTCGTCTTTCTTGCTCAGTCCGGCTGGTGTTTGGGGGGTATTCGCTGGATGTGGTCGGGCAGGGTCTAGCTGGGCAGGCTCTCGGCCGCCTTCGCCAGGCGTGTGGCCACATCGGCCTCGATCACCTCGTCGCCGACGGCGATCCGGAGGCCGCCGAGGATGTCGGGATCGATCTCGGTCTGCACCGAGATGGTGCGTCCGTAGATGGTGCCGAGCACGGAGGCCAGACGCGTGGTCTGGGACTCCGACACCGGGGCTGCCGAGACCACGTGGGCCACGGACTCGCCACGGCGTGCCGCCGCCAGCTCGGCGAGCTGATCGAAAGCCACATCGGCCGGCTGGCCCTGTAGCAGTTCGACGGAGTGGGCCAGCAGGATCCAGGACAGTTTCCCGACCTTCTCCCCCACCAGCGAGCGCAGCAGCTCCGCGCGCTTTCCACCATCATGGCTGTGGTCGGAGAGCAGCGAGGCCAACTGCGGGTTCTGGTCGATCAGTCGAGCAACGGAGAACAGTTCGTTCTCGGTCTGCTCGATGACTCCGTCACGCTCGGCGGCGGCCAGCACGATCAGTGCGTTCTGACGACGCAGAGCGGCGGAGAAGTCGGCCGACGACGACCAACGCTGTTTCACCGCGGCACTCAGGACCTCGACCACGATCGGCGAGACCTTGCCGCCGAAGAGGTTCTCGACCAGCTTGACCTGGCCGGTGGTGTTGTCCTCGTCCTCGGTGAGTCGCTTGCGCAGCACCGGGTTGGTGTCGAGCAGGCGGATGACCTCGGTCAGCTCGTCGCTGGCCTTCACCAGGGCGTCGCTGTCGAGCGACGACGCCGAGGAGTCGAACGCCGACGAGACGGCGAGAGCGGCCTCCCGGCTCGTGGCGCGCATCGAGTGCAGGCCGATCAGGTCCACGCGGCGGGTGACCAGGTCCGAGGGCCCGCCGGCCGACATGGACTCCAGTTCCTCGATGACCCGGTCGATGCTCTCCGACTGTGCCTTCGAGTCCGCGAGGTGGGACCGGACGAGCTTGGACGCCCCGTCGATCGCGGTCAGACCGAGATCGTTGCGCAGCGACCGCACCAGCGAGGCGCGGTTGAGCTCGGTCTGCGAACGACCGTGCTCGGTGATCCGCTTCACCTCGGAATCGATCTGGGCGACGAGATCCTGCTTGATGTTCTCGGCGTCCCGGACCGCGCCCTTGTGCAGCTCCTCGGCCTCGGCCTTGGCCTCTGCCAGCGCTCGCTCATGAGCGGCCTGTGCATCGGCGACCCGGGCCTTGGCTGCCTCGCTCTCGGTGACCTGCTCAGCGATGGCTTCCTTCTGCGCGGTCACCGCCTTCGAGAGCACGGGTCGCACGAACTTCCAGAAGAGGAAGACGATGATCGCGAGCCCGATCAGGTTTCCAATGACGATGTCCACTTACTTCACCGTTCCTGTCGACTCGTACGCCGCCGACTGCGAGGACGGCGACACATTGGTACCGAGCACACGGCTCGCGAGCACGGCCGACAACGAGTCGACGTCGCGACGAGCGGTCTCCGCGGCCCGCTCTCCTTCCGCCTTCAACTGCTCGGCGGTCTTGGCGATCGCAGCGTCGGCTTCTGCCGTGGCACGCTTCCTTGCCTCGGACAACTGCTCGTTGCCCTCGGCACGTGCCTGATCCCGAATACCGGTGGCGTCCGCCCGCGCCTCCTTGAGAGCGGCCCGGTATCCGGTGTCGGCATCCTCGTAGCTCGCCGCAGCGGCCCGGTTGTCCTCGGCGGTCTTCGCGACCAGGGCCTCACGGTCCTCGAGCACCTTGAGGATCGGCGGCACGACCATCGTCCGAATCACGAGGAAGACGATGACGAAGATGGCCAGGCACACGAAGAACGTGCCATTGGGGATGAGGAAGTTTCCTGCGGCGAGATTCATTGTGCGGATGTTCCCTTGATCCTTGGGACCCGGTCAGCGACCGGGATTAAGACTGGCCGGTGATCGGGGTGGCGAAGACGAAGAGCGCCATGAACGCCAGGTTGATGAAGTACGCAGCCTCGACCAGACCCACAGTGATGAAGAACGGGGTGAACAGGCGGCCCTGTGCCTCGGGCTGACGTGCGATGCCCGCGATCAACTGAGCGCCGGCGAGGCCGTCACCGATACCGGCACCGATCGCGCCGCCACCCATGATGAGGCCGCCACCGATCAACGCACCCAGACCAATCAGATTGGGATCCATTGAGAACTTTCCTTTCGGGTGAAACTGACACTGCACGTGTCAGGTCTTTGCTCCCGGCGCGGCAGACACCGGCCGGGTTCGTACTAGTGGTGGTCTTCGTCCAGCTCCATGGCCTGACTGAAGTACAGGACCGTCAGCAGCGAGAAGATGAACGCCTGGATCAGGCCGACGAACAGGTCGAAGGACTTCCAGAGTGCATTCGGCGCCCACATGATGTAGGCGGGCATCAGCGCGATGAGCGCAACCATGATGCCGCCGGCGAACATGTTGCCGAAAAGACGGAGGGAGAGCGAGACGGGCTTGGCGATCTCCTCGATGATGTTCACCGGGGCGATGGCGACCGAGTGTCCCTTCACCAGCTTCACCGGGTGACCGATGAGACCGCGTCGCTTGACGCCTGCCGCGTGGTACCAGACGAAGACGAAGAGTGCGAGCGCGTAGACGAAGTTCGCATCGCTGGCCGGCGGCTTGAGCCATTCACTGGTGCCGTGCTCGGTCCCGTACTGCGACGGGATGATCGACAGCCAGTTGGCGACCAGGATGTAGGTGAACAGCGTGACGGCCAGCGGCAGGACGAAGCCCGCGATCTTCATGCCGATCGCGCTCTCGATCTGGTTGCGCATCTGGACAGTGATGACCTCGAAGTACAGCTGAACAGAGTTCGGCTTGTTCGAGGTCATCTTGAAGCGCACGAAGAAAGCGAGGGCGATGACGATGACCGCCGCAACGGCACTGCCGATGACCGTGTCGAGGTTGACGGTCATCCCGAACCACTCGACCTCGATGTGGTGGCCGACCTCGATCGCCGACTCTGACGACTCCTCTGCCGACTCGGCCAGGTAAGACAAGACGGTCATAGCTGCTTACGAAGTCCTTTCATCACCGGAATCACCGTGCTCAGCACCAGGATGACCTGGCCGATGGCGAGTCCGAACATCGCGCCCAGCCCGTCGGGCCGGACCAGGAAGGCCGCCACCAATGCGAGGAGCGTGATAGCCCCGAGGCGGTATGCCGAATTGAGAGCGAGCAGTTTTTTACGGGGGTTCTCTGCGGTCGCCACGTTGTCGACCGCGCGGATGACCAGCTTGGTGTTGACGAACACCAGCACGACACCGGCGAGGAAGAACACGGCGAACCAGGGGTGGCCCAGAACGACGGCGAGCACACCCACCACGACGGTCGCAACCGCCGCGATGATCCCGGGCCGGACGAGACCGGTCGGGGCAGCGGGATAGTACGACGTCGAGTCGGGGACGGTGGTGCTCATTCGCCTCTCCTCAACTAGGGGATCCTCTAACCCGCAGGCACAGGGCAACGCGCGTGCGATCAGCTGGTATGGCCGAACGTAAGCTCGCGGTTTTCTGTGACACTACCAACACCGGATGACGCGCAGCCCAGGGGGTGTGCACCTCGCCGGGGAGGTGGAGCGCCGACGGCGTCACGGCGTTCGCCCTCCGGAGCTCCGAAGTGCCACCCGCCAGACCGACGTCGACCTACTACACGAGATAGTACACGAGTTTTACTGTCCCCTTACCAAGGGGCTGTCAGTGCTGGATGCGCCTCGCGCACAGCGGCATACGCGCACGTCAGCGGAAGGCTTTCGTCGCGGTGCGCAGCTCCGCGAACCGGCGATGCAGACGAGGCGCCATGGTCACCAGCAGCGCCACCACCAGACCCGCCCCGAACATCGGCGCGACCACCGAGAGGGGGAACAGCGTGCTCGCCGCGGCGGAGAACGCCAGGACGCCCACCCAGAGATAGATGATCAGCGCGACGCGCCGCTGGGAGTGTCCGAGCTCGAGCAGCCGGTGGTGCAGGTGCATCTTGTCGGGGGTGTAGAAACCGACGCCCGCCCGCGTCCGTCGGATCACCGCGAGGAGCATGTCGAGCATCGGGATGAAAACCACGGCCGCCACCAGGATCAGCGGTGACAGCAGGGTGAAGATGTCCGCCGGTCCGTAGGCGTTCACCGCGATGCGACCCGACGCGCTCGTCGACGCGGCGGCCAGCATCAGCCCGATCAGCATCGCACCCGAGTCGCCCATGAAGATGCGGGCGGGCGAGAAGTTGTGCGGCAGGAATCCGAGGCAGGCGCCGGCGAGGGCGACGGCGATGAGCGCCGGCGGATAGTAACTGACGTCACCGCCCTGGTCGCGGAGCAGACCGAGGGAGAACATGCAGATCGCCGACGCGGCGATGAGTCCCAGCCCGGCAGCCAGACCATCCAGGCCGTCGACGAAGTTGATCGCGTTGATCGTCGCCACCGTGACGGCGACCGTGAGCAGGCCAGCCTGCAGTGGATCCAGCACGAGGGTCCCGATGTCGGCGAACGGCACCGGCACCTGGATCCAGGAGATGCCGAGGAGCACCAGGACCCCGGCGGCGGTCAGCTGTCCGACGAACTTCGTCAGGGCGTCCAGACCCCACCGGTCGTCGACGACACCGACGAGGACGATCACGGTCCCCGCGGTGATGACCGCGGTCAGGTCCGTGGTGTAGGCGAAGCCCCGATTGAGTGCGGGCAGGTTGGCGGCGAGCGCGATACCGGCCACCACCCCGCCGAACATGCCGAGGCCTCCGAGTCGCGGGGTCGGGATGACATGGACGTCGCGCACACGCGGCACGGCGACCGCACCGGCCTTGATCGCGAACACCCGCACTGCCGAGGTCAGCAGATACGTCATCGCGGCGGCGGTGAGACCGACGAGCAGCAACTCGCGCAGCGGGACACCGGCCCCTCCCCCGTCGGTCGCGGCCGCGAGCACCACCGGGGCGGCCTCGATCATCGGCTCACCACCCGGTCTGTGGAGGTCGCTCGGGACGTCTCGGACACGCGGACAACGCTACCCGCATGCGAGGTCGCTGATCTCACGGTGGATCCGATCGTGCGTCGAGAGGTCCTCGGTCGACAACGCTGCCAGCATCGCGTCGGCGACGGCCGGGATCATGTCCGCCGTCAGGCCCCGGGAGGTGGCCGCGGGGGTCCCGATCCGGATGCCCGATCCCTCTGAGACGGAACGTTCGTCGAACGGCAGGACCGCTTTGTCGACCACGATCCCGGACCTGTTGAGCCGATCCTGCGCCGCCGACCCCGAGATGCCGAGCGCGGACACGTCGACCACCGCAAGATGGGTGTCGGTGCCCCCGGAGACGACGCGCAGCCCTCGTTCCGTCAGGGCGTCGGCGAGCCTGCGCGCGTTGTCGGCGGTCGCCCTCACGTAGGACGCGAAGTCCGCGGTGCCCGCGTCGTGGAAGGTGACCGCCTTGGCGGCGATCGCGTGCATGGACGGACCGCCCTGGACGAACGGGTGAACGGCCTTGAGCAGCGCGTCGGAGTGCTCGGCGCGGCCCAGGATGACGCCGCCGCGCGGTCCGCGGAACACCTTGTTGGTGGAGAAGGTGACGACGTCGGCGTACGGAACCGGCGACGGGAGGAGACCGGCGGCCACGTGACCGGCGAGATGCGCCGCGTCGACCAGCAGGATGCACTCGGCCTCGTCGGCGATCGCCCGCAGGAGCGGGTAGTCGAAGGACCGCGAATACGACGTGGCGCCCGCGACGAGGATCCGCGGGCGGTGCACCAGGGCGAGTTCCCTGACCTGGTCGTAGTCGATGTACTCGTCCTCGCGGCGGACCTCGTAGTGCAGGGGCGAGAACCATCGTCCGGAGAAGTTGGCGCGCGAACCGTGGGTCTGATGACCGCCGTGCTCGAGCCGGAGGGCGAGCACCGGATCGCCGGGCTGGGCGAACGCGGCGTAGACGGCGAGATTCGCCGCACTCCCCGACAGCGGCTGGACATCGACGTGACCGGCCCCGAAGAGGTCCCGTGCCCGGCCGATCGCGAGTTCCTCGAGTTCGTCGGCGACCTCGCATCCGCCGTGATAGCGCGAGCCGGGCCGTCCCTCGGCGTACTTGGCGTCGAAGGCCGAGGCCATCGCGGCACGTACGCCCGGCGTGGGCTCGGTCTCGCTCGCGAGCAACTGCAGCCACGAGCGCCGCCGCGTCGACTCTCGGTCGATCAGAGCGTCGACCTGCGGGTCACCCGTCGATCCGGTGCCCGGCAGCATCTCACCCACGCAGCGAGGCGGGATCGACGTCGAGGACCTCGGCCACGGCCTCGGCCGTGATGGCACCCTCGCGCAGGATGCGCGGCTGTGCCCCCGAGACGTCGACGATCGTCGACGCCTGTGCGACCGGCGCGGGTCCGCCGTCGAGGTAGACCGAGATCTCGTCGCCGAGTTGTTCACGGGCCTCGTCGACGGTGGTGGCGGGCGGACGGCCCGACACGTTCGCGCTCGAGACCGCCATCGGTCCGACCTCGCGCAACAGCTCGATCGCGACCGGATGCAGCGGCATGCGCAGCATCACTGTGCCATCGGTGTCACCGAGATCCCAGGCCAGCGAAGGAGCTTGTCGGACAACGAGACTCAGACCGCCCGGCCAGAACGCCTCGATCAGGTCGCGGGCGGCCTGCGGGACGGACAGCACGAGCCCGTCGATCGAGTGCCAGGAACCCACGAGGACCGGCACGGGCATGTCCCGGCCACGGTTTTTGGCCGCGAGCAGCGAGCCGACGGCGTCGGAATCGAAGGCGTCGCAACCGACTCCGTACAGGGTGTCGGTGGGGACCACCACCAGGCGTCCCGCCTTCGCCGCTCCGACGGCCGCGCGAATGCCCGCCGAACGGCTCTGCGGATCGTTGCAGTCGAAAACAATGCTCACCCGACCATCCTGTCATGCCGACGGTCGGGTTCCCCCGCGAGACGCGCCTGCGCCGATCCGGCGCGCGGTCACGAAGCGAGGACGGCCCGCCAGATCGGTGTGGGCGGTCACCTCGTCGAATGCGCCATGGGCGCGCAGACAGTCGACGACGGCGTCGGAGGTCGTGTCGTCGTGTTCGATCCCGACGACACCACCCGCGGTGAGCATGGTCGCGATGACCGGCACCATCGGGACGATCACGCTCATGCCGTCGTCGCCGGCGAAGACGGCGCGCTCCGGATCGTGGTCCACCTCGGGACCGACCGCCGACCGCCGCGGCACGTAGGGCGGATTGGTCACCACGACCGAGACACTCCCCGCCGGTATGACCCGGCCGATCTGCGCAGCGTCGGTGACGTCCGCGGCGAACACGTCGATCCGCTCCCGGACCGCCTCCGGCGCATCGGACACGTTGCGCCGCAGCCACTTCAGGGCGTCATGGGACATCTCGACGGCCGCCACTCGGGCGGACCCGACCATCGTCGCCACGGCGATGGCCAGGGCACCGCTACCGCTGCACAGATCGACGATCCGCAGCGGAGCCGGCATTGTCGCGGCGGCCGACACCGCCCACTCGAGCAGGAACTCGGTCTCCGGCCGCGGGATGAACACCCCCGGCCCGACGGCGAGCTCGACCGGACCGAAGGCCGCGGTACCGACGATGTGCTGCAACGGGATTCGCCGCGCCCGCTGATCGATTGCCGCCCGGAACTCGCGCACGTGCGCGTCGTCGATCGTGTCGATGACGATCAGCCGCCCCGGGTCACACGCGAGGACGTGCGCCATCAGCCATTCGGCGTCCCGCCGCGCCGAGTCGATCCCGGCCGCCGCCAGTTGTGCGGTGGCGCCGCGGATTTCGTCGGCCACCCGGACCGGCGCGGGCGACATCGGGGTTATTCGGCTTCCATGCGGGCCTGGCGCTCGGCGGTGACGAGCGCGTCGAGCAGGTTGTCCATGTCCCCGGCGAGTACGGCATCGAGATTGTTCGCCTTGTATCCGATGCGGTGATCGGTGATGCGGTTCTCGGGAAAGTTGTAGGTACGGATGCGCTCGGAACGGTCGACGGTGCGGATCTGCGCGGCGCGACCCTCGGCGGCCGCGGCCTCGGCCTCCTCCTCCGCCGCCGACTGGAGACGGGCGGCGAGGACCTGCATCGCGCGGGCCTTGTTCTGGAGCTGCGACCGCTCGTTCTGACAGGTCACGACGATGCCGGTGGGCAGGTGGGTGATTCGCACCGCCGAGTCGGTGGTGTTGACGCCCTGACCGCCCTTGCCCGACGATCGGTAGACGTCGATGCGCAGGTCGGATTCGTCGATCGCGACCTCGGCCACCTCTTCGGGCTCGGGATAGATGAGCACCCCGGCCGCCGAGGTGTGGATACGTCCCTGGGACTCGGTCACGGGCACTCGCTGCACGCGGTGCACGCCGCCCTCGAACTTGAGGCGCGACCACACGCCGTCCCGGACCGTCTCCTTGGACTTGATCGACAGGGTCGCCTCTTTGTAGCCGCCCAGGTCGGATTCGGTGACGCCGAGGATCTGCACCTTCCAGCCGTGCCGCTCGCAGTACTTGAGGTACATGCGTGCGAGGTCGGAGGCGAACAGCGCCGATTCCTCGCCGCCGGCGCCGGACTTGATCTCGAGCACCACGTCGTCGCTGTCGTGCGGATCCCGGGGGGCGAGGAGATCGGTGAGCGTCGCGTCGAGCTCCTCGACGGTCGCCTCGAGGGCGGGGACCTCGGCGGCGAACGACGCATCATCCGCGGCGAGTTCACGCGCCGCCTCGAGGTCCTCGCGGGCCGCCTTGAGCTTGTTGTAGGTCGCCATCACCGGGGCGAGCTCGGCGAACCGCTTCCCGACACGGCGAGCGGCGGCCGGGTCGTCGTGCAGCGAGGGGTCGGACAGCTGACGCTCGAGACCGGAGTGCTCGGCCAGGATGTCATCGATGGCCGACGGACTCTGCGTACTCACTGCGAACCTCACTTGTAGAGACGGAACTCACCGCCGAAGACTGCTTCGGCCCGAGACCTGGAAATCGGGTGATGACGACCAAACACAAACGACGCCCGTCCCGACTGGGCGTCGGGCGGGCGTCGCAGCGTGGTCTACTTGGCGCGCTTGCCGTAGCGCTTCTCGAACCGGGCGACACGGCCGCCGGTGTCGAGGATCTTCTGCTTGCCCGTGTAGAACGGGTGGCACTGCGAGCAGACTTCGACGTTGATACGACCGTTGGCAGCGGTGCTGCGGGTCTCGAACGTGTTGCCGCAGCCGCAGACGACGGTGGTCGCCGCGTACTCGGGGTGGATTCCCTGCTTCATGTCTGGCTGTCCCTTTCTATGGTCGCCGGGTCACCGTCGCCTGTCGACGGTGTGAACCGGAACCGGACTCGACCGCTCAGTATGCCATGTGCGCCGTTCACGACGGAAATCGTGGACGCAGCGGCCGCAGGTTGGTCAACGGCATGGCCACCCGATTGATTCCCGGGCGAATATCACATCCCGAGGGGGTCGTGAGGGTGCCCTGAAGATAGTACGGTGGCCGACGGCCAGCCCTGTGCGCCCCACCCCTCTGCGCCCCACCCCTCTGCGACCACGAAGGATCCTCGATGTACGACGCCGCTCCGGCCGGTACCGGCACGCCACTGCGCACCACCCCGGATGAGTCGTCGACGTCGCGGACCGCGCCCGCACGGCGCAAGCCGGCCCGGTCGCCGTGGAACCGCCGGAACCCGTACCCCGCGACGATCCTGACCAACACCCTGCTGTCGGGTCCGGGATCGGCCAAGGAGGTGCGGCACCTCGAGATCTCCCTCGGTGACAGCGGGATCACCTACGAGCCGGGCGACGGCATCGGCATCACCCCGGTCAACGACCCCGCCCTGGTGGATCTCCTCCTCGAGCGCCTCGGCGCGGCCGGCGACGAGATCATCGCTGACCGCAAGGGCACCTACAGCCTGCGTGAGTCCCTCGCCACGCGCTACGAGATCGGCTGCCCGTCGAAGTATCTCGCCAAGGCGGTGGCCGAACGCACTGGCCATGAGGAGCTGACCCGTCTGATCGAGGGCGGTGACGCACAGGCGCTCGACACGTGGCTCCGCGGCCGCGACGTCCTCGACCTGCTGAACATCGATCCCACTCTGACGTTCGCACCCGAGGAACTCCTGGAGGAGCTCAGCCCCCTCGCCCACCGCGAGTACTCGATCTCCTCCAGCCCGACGGTCCATGCGGGAACCGTGCACATCACGATGGCGACCGTGCGCTACGTCGCCGACGATCGCGAGCGCGGCGGCGTGTGCTCGACGCACCTCGCCGACCGCTGCGCCCCCGGCGACACGGTGAACGTCTTCATCACCCCCAACAAAACCTTCCGCCTCCCCGAGGACGAGGCGCCGGCGATCATGATCGGCCCGGGGACCGGCATCGCGCCGTTCCGTGGCTTCCTCCACCACCGTGCGGCCAGTGGTTCGACCGGACAGAACTGGCTCTTCTTCGGTGACCAGCACCGCGACACCGACTACCTCTACGCCGACGAGATCGATCGGTTCGTCACCGACGGTCTGCTGGACCGCCTGGACCTGGCGTTCTCCCGGGACCAGGACCACAAGGTCTACGTGCAGGACCGGATGCGCCAGAACGGTGCGGATCTGTTCGCCTGGCTCGAGAAGGGCGCCCACGTGTACGTGTGCGGTGATGCCGCCACGATGGCCGGCGACGTCGACGCCGCCCTGCACGAGATCGTCGCCCAACACGGCGGTGTCGACTCCGACGGCGCTCGGGACTACGTCGACGCGCTCCGCGCCGCGGGTCGCTACGCTCGCGACGTCTACTGAGCCGACGCGAGATCGACGCACAGTGCCCGACCCCACCGACCCGACACGACCGAGCGACCTCGAAACCCTGCTCGGCACACCTGGTTTCGGCAACTCCTCGATCAGTTCAGACATCGACGGGATCGCCGGCCGACTCCCTTCGCTCGCCGAGGTCGTCGGTGTCACCGTCGCCGGACCGGTGATCATGAACGCGATCGGGGTGCACGGGGTGCCGACGTCGCTGGGCGGGCCACTCCACGTCGGTGACGAGCAGATCTCCTTGCGACTCAACCCCTCCCGGTTGTCCTCGACCCTTCGGACCGACCCGTCTGCGCTTGTGCCGCCCACGCTGCGACTGTTCGACTCGCTCGGCAACACCGCGCACGCGACGTACCTGACCGAGAACTCCGACCGTCTCGCCTTCGAGTCGTTGTCCCTGTCCACATCGGTATCGGCCGGCCACCGCCCGGAACCCGCTGCCGCGCCGGCGTTCGTGGGGCCGGAGTACATCCCGGCCGCCCTGCCCGACCGCCACGACGACCAGATCGGGCTCTTCGACTCGATTCTGCTCGACGGCGGCACCACCCGGCTTCGTTCGCTGACGCAGGGACATGGCGCGCACGGCATCCGTGTCGACACCCGCCGCGTCATCGGCGCGCTGGAACACGCCGCCCTGCTCGGGATGACGGTCACCGTCGCAGCCGCGGCTCCGGGATGCATGCAGATGCGCCAGGACCGGCTCGACGGCGCTCGCGAACACCGCGGGCAGATGGTGCTCGCGTCCGGCAGGTCTCGGGTGATGGTCAACTTCAACCACGTCGAGCAGTGCTGGGTCACTCGGTCGCAGGGCGCGTGCGGCCCGACCGCAGCAGTCGAGATCTACGACCGGCGCGCACACTGCTGCCTGGTCGTCACGCACACGGGAGCCGTTCCCCGCGCAGCGTCGGAATCATGGGATCACCTGACCGGCGACCTGGCCTCCTGACCCTTCGATACGCTCGCTACTCAGGGAGCAAGCACACGCTCGCACGCTCGCTACTCAGGGAACAAGCACACGCTCGCACGCTCGCCACTCAGGGAACAAGCACACGCTCGCACGCTCGCCACTCAGGGAACAAGCACACGCTCGCACGCTCGCCACTCAGGGAGCAAGCACACACAAACCAGACGGGCCCCGTCCCGCGTGATGCGAGACGGGGCCCGTCGGTCGGTTGCTGTTCGCCGACTGCTCGTCGTCAGTCGTCGTTGCCACCGGCTCCCGGCGCGGTCTTCTGGACCGACATCAGGAACTCGATGTTCGTCTTGGTCTTCTTGAGCTGACTTATCAGAAGGTCGATCGCCTGCTGCGAATCGAGCCCGGACAGCAGACGACGCAGCTTGTGCACGATCGCGAACTCATCCGGCGAGAGCAGGAGTTCGTCCTTGCGGGTACCCGACGGATTGACGTCGACCGCGGGGAACACACGACGCTCGGAGATCTTGCGATCGAGCTTGAGCTCGGCATTGCCGGTGCCCTTGAACTCCTCGAAGATGACCGTGTCACCGGTCGAACCGGTCTCGACCATCGCGGTGGCGATGATGGTCAGCGACCCGCCGTTCTCGATGTTGCGCGCCGCACCGAGGAACCGCTTCGGGGGATACAGGGCGGTCGAATCGACACCACCGGAGAGGATTCGGCCCGACGCCGGCGACGCATTGTTGTACGCGCGACCCAAACGGGTGATCGAGTCCAGAAGAACCACAACGTCTTTGCCGCTCTCGACGAGACGCTTGGCGCGCTCGATGGCGAGCTCGGCGACCGAGGTGTGGTCTGACGGCGGACGATCGAAGGTCGAGGCGATGACCTCACCCTTGACCGAGCGCTGCATGTCGGTGACCTCTTCGGGACGCTCGTCGACGAGGACCACCATCAGGTGACATTCCGGATTGTTCACCGTGATCGCGTTGGCGATGTCCTGGAGGATCGTCGTCTTACCGGCCTTGGGCGGCGAGACGATCAGTGCGCGCTGGCCCTTGCCGATCGGCATGATCAGATCGATCACACGCGTCGACAGCCGATCCGGGGTCGTCTCGAGGCGCAGTCGCTGATTGGGGTACAGCGGGGTCAGCTTGTTGAACTCCGGACGGCGCTTGGCGGTCTCGACGTCACCGCCGTTGACGGTGTCGAGGCGCACGAGCGGGTTGAACTTCTGGCGCTGGTTCTGCTGGTCACCCTCCCGCGGCACCTTGACCGCGCCGGTGATGGCGTCGCCGCGTCGAAGTCCGTTCTTGCGCACCAGGTTCATCGACACATAGACGTCGTTGGAGCCGGCGAGGTAACCCGAGGTCCGGACGAACGCGTAGTTGTCGAGCACGTCGAGGATGCCGGCGACGGGCTGCAACACATCGTCTTCGGAGACCTGCGGTTCGTTCTGGGTGTCGCGGTCGCGCCCACGACGACGCTCGCGGAAACGGCGTCCGCGGCGTCGACCGCCGCCTTCGCCGTCGTCATCGCGATCGTCACGGTTCGGACCGCCGCCGCGGTTCTGGCCGCCATCGCGATTCTGGTTGTCGCGGTTCTGGCCACCTTCGCGGGTCAGGCCACCTTCGCGGTTCTGGCCACCTTCGCGGTTCTGGCCACCTTCGCGGTTCTGGTTGTCCCGGTTCTGGTTCCGGTTGCGGCGGTTGCGCTGCTCACCGCCTTCCGAGTCGCCGGCCTTGGCTGATTCACCCGTGGCGTCGGCCTTCTGCTCGCCGCCCTTGGGCTGTTCGGCGTTCTGCTCACCCGCCTCCGGAGCCGTGGTCTTCTTGCCCGCGGAGCGGGGTGCCCGACCGGAATCGCCGTCACCGGCGGACTCGGCGATCGACAGCTGCCCGTCCTCGGACGAGACCTTGGCGCTGCGGCGCCTGGTCTCGGTGGCTTTGGTTTCCGCCTTGGCGTCGGCTGCCTTGACGTCGGCCGCCTTGGCGTCGACGTTCTTGACTTCGGGGCTCTTGGCCTCGGCCTTGGCGCCTGCACTCTTGCCGGCGGCACCGGACTGGCGCTCCTTGATGGCGGCGATCAAGTCGCCCTTGCGCATGCCGGACGTGCCCTTGATGCCGAGTTCACCGGCTACGGTCCGCAGTTCGCTGAGCACCATGCCGGACAGGCCGGTACGGGCTGCGCGAGCGCGTGTCTTGGCCGGTTGCCCCGAGTCAGGGCCGGCCGAACCCGCGGATTCCTGCTCGGCAGGTGCGGTGATCAGGTCCGTATCTGTCACGGAAGTCCTTTCGTTCCTCCCGCAGACGGAAGCTGCGTGAGGTCTACGTTTCCCTGCTGTCTACGCGAGGGAGTCCGTCCGCGTTGGACGGTGGAGGGTGAACGGTCAGAGAGATGTTCGGTCCCGCTGCGAGCGTGCTCGGGAGCCACCCGCGCTTCGGCACCGTCGACAGAGACCCACGACCCCGGCCGGATACGATCGGCGTCACCGATCGGTGATGGATGAGAAGCACGGCAGGACAAGCCCGCGCGGCTAGACCAGAATATGTTAACCCCGTTCGCATGATAGGGGCAACACGCCGAAAGCGCCAAATGAGGCTCCGAATCGGAGGCTGTGGTCCTCGGCGAGACACCGCTGAACACCTCGTTCCCAACGCGCGTTGCCCGTCAGGTATTCCCCTCGGTCCCCGGAATGAAACGCGTCGGCGTGTGATGAGCGCCGCGACCTCAGCCCGCGCTGATGTCCACGCCGCCGGCGATGGCCACCGAGTGGGTGGTGAAGCCGAGTCCCTGCGCGAGTACCCGGATGTCGGCCGGGATCGGCGCCGTACCCAGCACCAGGACCGTGGGACCGGCGCCGGAGACCGTCGCGGCGTGGCCGCGTGCGCGCAGTTCGGCGACGAGGTCGCTGGTCGGCACCATCGCCGACGCACGATAGGGCTGGTGCAACCGGTCGGCGGAGGCGGCCATGAGATTGCGCGGGTCCGAGGTCAGGGCCACGACGGCGAGCGCGGCGCGGCTCAGGTTGAAGACCGCGTCGGCGCGCGGCACCGCGTCCGGCAGAAGTCCACGGGTGAATGACGTCGACGACTCGGTGTCGGGGACGAAGACGGTCGCGCACACATCGGGGTGCACCGACAGCCGGTGGGCGTGATACGAGTTCACCTCGTCGGCGGTGTCCGTCCAGGTGACGACGGCCGAACCGAGGACGCTCGCGGCGGCGTTGTCGGGGTGTCCCTCGAACTCACTGGACAACTGAACCAGTTCGTCGGCGGACAGGCCCACGCCGAATCCCGCGGCGGAGATCAGGCCG
This sequence comes from Gordonia sp. YY1, assembly GCF_009872315.1. Classification (NCBI taxonomy): domain Bacteria; kingdom Bacillati; phylum Actinomycetota; class Actinomycetes; order Mycobacteriales; family Gordoniaceae; genus Gordonia; species Gordonia sp. YY1. The sequence continues at coordinate 31,313 of NZ_WXYI01000009.1, forward strand.
GACGCGGCGGCGAGGCCGGAGACCGCGGCCGCGGCCGAGGAACCGAGGCCCCGCGAATGCGGGATCTGGTTGATGCAGCGCAACTTCAGGCCCGGGGCGGACACTCCGGCATGCGCGAGACCGTGATTGAGGGCACGCACCACGAGATGGGACTCGTCGCGGGGGACGTCGGCGGAGCCCTCCCCCTCGACGTCGAGAACGACCCCGGCCTCGACGGTTTCCACGATCACTTCGTCGTAGATGCCCAAAGCGATGCCCAGACAGTCGAATCCCGGTCCGAGGTTGGCACTCGACGCCGGTACCCGGACGCGCGTCGAGAGACCCACGGGTAGCTGTCGCGTCGCCACCCCGGGATCGGTCATCTCGCCGTTCTGCGTCATCTCCTCGACCCCGGCGGTCTCAGCCGACACCGAGGGCATTCGCCACTGCCACCGGATCGACCGGGATCGCCTCGACCTCGGGGATGCCGGCCAGAGCCGTGTCCGGGTCCTTGAGGCCGTTGCCCGTCACGGTGCACACCACGGTCGAGCCGGCCTCGATCCAGCCGTCGGCGCGTGCTGCGAGGAGCCCGGCCACGCTCGCTGCGGACGCCGGCTCCACGAAGACGCCTTCCTTGCCCGCGATCAGGCGGTAGGCCTCGAGCAGCTTCTCGTCGGTGGCCGCGCGGAACTGCCCGTTCGACTCCTCCTTGGCCGCGACGGCCTGGTTCCAGCTCGCGGGCGACCCGATGCGGATCGCGGTCGCGATGGTCTCCGGCTCCTTGACGGGAGCGCCGTTCACCAGCGGAGCCGCCCCGGCGGCCTGCACACCGAGCATGCGGGGCAGCGAGGACGACACGCCGTCGGCGTGGTACTCGGTGTAGCCCTTCCAGTAGGCCGTGATGTTGCCGGCGTTGCCGACCGGCAACGCGTGCACGTCGGGTGCGCGACCGAGGACGTCGACGATCTCGAAGGCGGCCGTCTTCTGCCCCTCGATGCGGGCCGGGTTGACCGAGTTCACGAGCTCGATCTCGTCGAACTCCGCGGTGGCCTTGCGCGCGAGCTCGAGGCAGTCGTCGAAGTTGCCCTGCACCTGGATGATCTTGGCGCCGTGCATGACCGCCTGCGCGAGCTTGCCCATCGCGATCTTGCCCTGCGGGATCAGGACGGCGCAGGTGATCCCGGCGCGGGTCGCATAAGCCGCCGCCGAGGCGGAGGTGTTGCCCGTCGAGGCGCACAGCACCGCGGTCTTGCCGTTGTTGACCGCGTTGCTCACGGCCATCGTCATGCCGCGGTCCTTGAACGAACCGGTCGGGTTGAGACCCTCGACCTTGAGATAGACCTCACAACCGGTCAGCGACGACAGATGCGGGGCGCTGATCAGCGGGGTGCCACCCTCGAGCAGGGTGACGACCTTCCAGTCGTCGGCGACGGGCAGCCGCGAACGGTATGCCTCGATCAGGCCGGGCCACGCGCGGTGCACGGGCGCAGAAGTCGCTTCAGTCATCGGTACCTTCCAATCGCAACACACTCGACACCTTGATGACGGCGTCCATGTCTTCTAGCGCCGCAACGCAATCCGACTGCGCGCGGTCGGGGGCCCGATGGGTCACCACGATCAGGCGGGCATCGTCACCTGCGCCTTCCTGGCGCACGGCGGCAATGCTCACCGACCGCTTCGTGAACTCACCGGCGACCTGGGCGAGCACGCCCGGACGGTCGGACACGCGCATCGAGATGTAGTAGCGGGTGAACACGTCGTCGATCGGTGCGATCGGCAACGACGCATAGGTCGATTCGAGGGGGCCACGACCGCCGTGGACGCGGTTGCGCGCCGCCATCACCATGTCACCGAGCACGGCCGAGGCGGTGGGCGAACCACCGGCGCCCTGACCGTAGAACATCAGCCGGCCGGCGTTCTCCGCCTCGACCACGACCGCGTTGAAGGCCCCGTTGACAGTGGCCAGCGGATGGGTCAGCGGGATCAGCGCCGGGTACACACGCGCCGAGATCCGCTGCGAGCCATCGATGTCGCGGACGCGCTCGCAGATCGAGAGCAGCTTGATCGTGCAGTCGAACTTCTTGGCGGCGAGCAGGTCGGCCGCGGTGACCGAGGAGATGCCCTGACGGTGCACGTCGGCAGCGGTGACCCGGGTGTGGAAGGCGATCGACGCGAGGATCGCGGCCTTGGCCGCCGCGTCGTAACCCTCGACGTCGGCCGTCGGATCGGCCTCGGCGTATCCGAGACGACCGGCCTCGGCGAGCGCATCGGCGTAGTCGGCGCCGGTCTCGTCCATCGCCGAGAGGATGAAGTTGGTGGTGCCGTTGACGATCCCGGCGACGCGCTCCACCGTGTCGCCGGCCAGCGACTGCATGAGCGGGCGGACGACCGGGATGGCACCGGCGACCGCCGCCTCGAAGTACAGGTCGACCTTCGCCTCGGCGGCCGCGGTCGCGAGCTCGCCGGTGTACTCGGCGAGCAGCGCCTTGTTGGCGGTCACGACCGACTTGCCGCTCTGGAGCGCGGAACGGATCAGCTCGCGGGCCGGGTCGATGCCACCCATGAGTTCGACGACGATGTCGACGTCGTCGCGCGCGACGAGCGCCGCGGGATCGTCGGTCAGCAACTCCTGCCCGATCTTGCGCGGCCGGTTGAGATCTCGCACCGCGACGCCGCGGATCTCCACGGGCGCGCCCACGCGCGATCGCAGGTCGTCGGCGTTCTCGGTGATGATCCGCACCACCTCGGCACCGACATTGCCCATTCCGAGTACCGCCACCCCGATGGGCCGCACCGCATTCACCTCGCTTGTGTCACTTGCGTTCTGGACAGATCCGGTCACGAGCCCACCTCCAGGCTGAGGAAGTCTTCGATGGTCTCGCGCCGCAGCATCAGGCGGGCCTTTCCATCGGACACGGCCACGACCGGCGGCCGCATGGTCATGTTGTAGCGGCTCGACATCGAGTAACAGTAGGCACCGGTGGCGGCGACCGCGATGAGGTCACCGGGGCCCAGATCCTCCGGCAGCCAGCAATCCTTGATCACGATATCGCCACTCTCACAGTGCTTTCCGACGACGCGACAGACCACCGCGCGCGCGTCGGAGACCCGCGAGACCAGACGGACGTCGTATTCGGCGTCGTAGAGCACCGTGCGGATGTTGTCGCTCATGCCGCCGTCGACGGAGATGTAGCGGCGCACCGCGCCGCCGCCGATCTCCACGTCCTTGACCGTGCCCACCCGATACAGCGTGATGGTGCCCGGCCCGGCGATCGCCCGGCCGGGTTCGACGGCGATGACCGGCATCGGCAGACCCACGGCGGCGGACTCGCGGCGGACGATGTCGGCAAGGGTCTCCGCAACCTCCTGAACCGGCAGCGGACGCTCCTCCTCGAGGTACGAGATACCGAGTCCCCCACCGAGATCCACGATCGAGATCTGCGAGGTCTTCTCGACGCCGAACTCGTCGACGACATCGTGCAGCAGCCCGAGGACGCGATGGGCGGCGAGCTCGAAGCCGTCCATGTCGAAGATCTGCGAGCCGATGTGGCTGTGCAGACCGACGAGGCGCAGGTTGTCGGCGGCGAAGACCCGGCGGATCGCCTCCATCGCGACGCCGCCGGCGAGGGAGAAGCCGAACTTCTGGTCCTCGTGGGCGGTCGAGATGAACTCGTGGGTGTGCGCCTCGACACCGACGGTGACGCGGACGAGCACGTCGGTGACGGTGCCCCGCTCACCCGAGATGGCATCGAGCCGGTCGATCTCGATCATCGAGTCGAGCACCACGTGGCCGACACCGGCGTCGACCGCAGCGGCCAGCTCCTCGGGGCTCTTGTTGTTGCCGTGCAACGCGATTCGTTCGGCGGGGAAACCGGCGCGCAGCGCGATGGCGAGTTCGCCGCCGGTGCACACGTCCAGCGACAACCCCTCGTCGGCGACCCAACGGGCCACCTCGCTGCACAGGAAGGCCTTCGACGCGTAGTGCACCCGGCCGTAGGGGCCGAACGCCGCCATCATGTCGCGGCACCGGGACCGGAAGTCCGCCTCGTCGACGATGAACGCCGGCGTCCCGAACTCGGCGGCCAGCTCGCTCACCGGCACGCCGGCGATGCGCAGCTCACCCGAGTCGTCGCGGGCGGCGTTGCGAGGCCACACCTGGGGCGGGATGGCGGCGAGGACGGCCGGATCGTTCGGCCGCTGCGCGAGATGCGGCGCGGCCAGCAGTTCGGCGTGCCGGGGTCCGGCCGGGTGCGCGCTCACATCTGCTCCGGAGCACTGACGCCGACGAGCCCGAGACCGTTGGCCAGGACCTGACGGGTGGCCTCACACAGGGCGAGCCGGGCGCGGTGGATGTCGGCCACCTCCTCGTCGCCCTGGGGCAGGACGCGGCACTTGGCGTAGAAGCGGTGGTAGGTGCCGGCGAGGACCTCGAGGTAACGGCACACGCGGTGCGGTTCGCGCAGGGCGGCCGCGGTGGCGACCACTTCGTCGAAATCGCCGATGGTACGGATCAATTCACCCTCGGCCGGGTCGTCGAGCAGGTCGAGGTGGTCGAGCGAGGACACCACGCCCAGGTCGGCGGCGTTGCGCGCCAGCGCCGACATCCGGGCGTGCGCGTACTGCACGTAGTACACCGGGTTGTCGTTGGACTGTTTGGTCAGCAGGTCCAGGTCGATGTCGATGTTCACGTCCACCGACGAACGGATCAGCGAGTACCGCGCGCCGTCGACACCGACCGCGTCGACGAGGTCGTCGAGCGTGATGACGGTGCCCGCACGCTTGGACATGCGCACCGGCTTGCCGTCGCGGACGAGGTTGACCATCTGGCCGATGAGGACCTCGACGGTGGCCGGGTCGTCGCCGAGCGCGGCCGCGGCGGCCTTGAGGCGGCTGATGTATCCGTGGTGGTCGGCACCGAGCATGTAGATGCACAGGTTGAAGCCGCGGTTGCGCTTGTCGCGGTAGTAGGCGATGTCGCCGGCGATGTAGGCGGCGTTGCCGTCGCTCTTGATGACGACACGGTCCTTGTCGTCACCGAAATCGGTGGACTTCAGCCACCAGGCGCCGTCGCTCTCGTACAGGTTGCCGTTGCCCTTGAGCTCCTCGATGCACTCGTCGACGAGACCCGTCGCGAACATCTTGTCCTCGTGCGTGTAGACGTCGAAGTCCGTGCCGAAGGCGTGCAGGCTCTGCTTGATGTGGTCGAACATCAGGTCCACGCCGACGGCGCGGAAGGTCTCGACCCGGTCGGCCTCGGGCTTCAACAGCACGTCGGGCACCTTCTCGGTGACCTTGGCCGCGATGTCGGCGATGTAGTCGCCGGCGTAGCCGTCCTCCGGGGTCGGTTCGCCCAGCGCCGCGGCCTCGAGCGAACGCGCGAAGCGATCGATCTGGGCGCCGTGGTCGTTGAAGTAGTACTCGCGCGTCACGTCGGCGCCCCGAGCCGCCAGGACACGACCGAGTGCGTCACCGACGGCGGCCCAGCGGGTGCCGCCCAGGTGGATCGGTCCGGTCGGGTTCGCCGAGACGAACTCCAGGTTGATGATCGAGCCGGCCAGCTCCTTGCCGCGGCCGTAGCTCTCGCCCCGCTCCATCACGGTCGCGACGACGGTGTTCTGGGCGGCTGCACCGAGCCAGATGTTGACGAAGCCGGGACCCGCGACCTCGGTCTTGGCGATGCCCTCGGCGCCGGCGAAGGCATCGGCGAGCCATCCGGCCAGCTCACGGGGCGCCACACCGAGTCGTTTGCCGAGCTGCAGGGCGACATTGGTGGAGTAATCGCCGTGGTCAGCGTGACGGGGGCGCTCGACGACGATCAAGTCGGGCACCAGGTTCTCGTCCAGTCCGCGGTCACGGACCACGGTCAGGGTCACGGCGCGCAGCAGCGCGGCCAGGTCGGCGGGAGTCACGGGACACCATCCTATTGGCCGAGGGCCGCTCATCGATAATCGCACCCTCCCGGGGCCGGTGCCGTCCATCAGTAGACTCGTGTGCGCCGAGCGCGCGCCGGGGGGTACGACCGCCCGCGCGCATGGCGACCCCCGTCGTACGAGGAAAGAAGTCAATGGCGCGCAAACCAGGGGCGAACGTCCCCAAGGCTCGTAAGAAGTCCGGGTCCGTACCCACGGCGACCGGCCGGCAGGTCGACTGGATGCTGATCGGCGCGGTCGTCGTGGTCATCGGCCTCCTCGCGGGGCTCGCGATCTACCTCGTGCCCAAGTTCAACGACAAGCGCGCCAATGAGAAGGACGACGTGGCGGTCCAGTCGGTCTCCGAGTTCGTCCCGTCACCGCAGAACCCCGACCCGTCGAAGGACATCGACGGCGTGACGAAGATCTACTACCAGGCCGGCAAGCACGTGAACGCGTCCCAGCGCGTCGCCTACGACCAGTCGCCGCCCTTCGGCGGACCGCATGACGAGATCTGGGCCACCTGTACCGGCGTCGTCTACCCGAACCCGCTGCGCTCGGAGAACGCCGTCCATGCACTCGAGCACGGCGCCGTCTGGATCACCTACAACCCCGACACGGCCTCGCCTGAGGACGTCGACTACCTCAAGCGGCTCGTGCGCGGTGAACAGTACCTGTTCTTGTCGCCCTACCCCGGGCAGGACAAGCCGGTCTCGGTGCAGAGCTGGGGGCATCAGCTGAAGCTGGACTCGGCGAGCGACCCGCGGCTCGATCAGTTCATCACCTCGCTGCGCCGCAACATGATGCCCGGCGTCTACCAGGAGAACCCGCAGACCGCGGCATACCCGGAGACGCAGGCCACCTGCACCGCCATCCCGGGCTTCGATCCGTCGAATCCCCCGCCGGCCGACGAGGGCGCGCCCGGCGCCGGCGCCGTGCCCATGGACGGCGGCGGCAACAACCCGATGCCCGCGGGCTGATCGGACGGGAAACGAACATGAGCGAGACACCTGAGGGCACCGAGCCGACCACCGGCAGCGCCCCGTCACGTCGACGTCCGGCCATCCTCGCGCTCGCCGCGGTCGCGGTGCTGCTCGTCGGCGTCGGCCTCGGGCTGCTGATCCAGGCGAGCCTGGCCGACGACTCCTCCGGCGAGGACTCCCCCGCGGCGAACTCGGCCGCGGTCGGTTTCGCGCAGGACATGACGCGTCACCACGAGCAGGGCGTCGAGATGGCCGCGATCGAACTCGAGCACGGCACCGATCCCCAGGTGCGGAGCATGGCCTTCGACATCCTCACCGCCCAGAGCAACGAGATCGGGCAGATGCAGTCCTGGCTGACCCGCTGGGGTCAACCCGTCACCAACCCCGGCGAGGCGATGGGCTGGATGGGCCACGGATCGTCGACGGAGACGTCCGGTGACGATCACGGCGACATGGACCATGGCGATCACGAGTCCACCCCGGCCGCCGGCGCCGAGCAGCCGGCCATGCCGGGCATGGCGACGTCGGCGGAGATGGAGCGGTTCCGCGCGATGCGCGGGCCCGAGGTCGACACGACCTTCCTGCAGCTGATGCTCCGCCACCACGAGGGCGGGCTCCACATGATGGAGTACGCCGCGAACCCGGCCAACGTCTCGCAGCCCTACGTCCGCGACCTCGCGTCGGCGATGCAGCGCACGCAGGACAAAGAGATCGGCATCATCGAGGCCATGCTGGCCGAGCGCAACGCGCAGCCGCTGCCGATGAACTGACCTCCCCCTACCGGACGAGAATCGCCACCTCCGCCCGGAATCGCCAGCTGTAGCCGGCGATTCTGTAGCGGAGGTGGCGATTCTCGTTTGGTGGTAGCTTCTGGCACAGCGTCGCGTGCCGGTGGCGGACCGCGTCAGGCATGGAGGCGCCGGAGCGAAAGTCTCGCCCATGCCAGTCAGTTTCAACCACATCATCATCGGTGCCCACGAACCGACCGTCTCCGCGCAGTTCTATGTCGAGGTCCTCGGCGCCCGGCCGACGACCAACTGGGGCCCGTTCGTCAACATCCTGCTCGACGACGACACGCTGTTGCAGTTCGCGCCGGCTCCCGTGAACGAGCCGATCCATCTCGCGTTCCTGATGAACGACGACGAGTTCGATCGCGGGTATGCCGCCCTACGACGCCGCGGCGTCGAACACTGGGCGGATCCGCAGATGCGGCGCCCGGACGCGATCTCCATCGAGGAGGGACGCCGCGTGTACTTCAAGGACCCGTCGGGGCAGCTGTTGGAGATGCTCACCGAGCCGTACGTGTGATCCGCAAAACGGTTGTGGTGCCCCCGGCAGGATTCGAACCTGCGGCCTTCTGCTCCGGAGGCAGACGCTCTATCCCCTGAGCTACGGGGGCTCATCGGGCGGAACCCAGACTAGCGCACGCTCACCGGCACATCACAATCGGGCAGCTCACGACACGCCGAGTGGACTCTGCACCCGTAGCGTCGAGCCGTGTTCGCCCCGCAGGACGTGCAGTTGGGCCGGGATTCGGGCCCGCAGCTCGTCGACGTGGCTGACGACGCCGACGACCCGCCCGCCGGAGCGGAGGTCGTCGAGGACGCCCATGACGAGGTCGAGGGCCTCCGGGTCGAGGGTGCCGAAACCCTCGTCGATGAAGATCGTGTCGAGGACGCGACCCCCGGATTCGGCCGACACGACGTCGGCGAGGCCCAGCGCGAGGGCCAGCGACGCGAAGAAGGTCTCCCCACCCGACAGCGTGGTGGTGGCACGCAGCACGCCGGTGTACTCGTCGCGTACCTCGATCCCCAGACCGCCGCGCCGGCCACGCACGCCGGCGGCGTCGGAATGGACGAATTCGTATCGCCCTGAAGACATCTCGCGCAGGCGGCCCGATGCCGCGACCAGCACCTCGTCGAGCCGCGCGGCCAGCACATAGGACCGCAGCGACATACGACGAGAGTTCTGTCCGCGTCCGCTCACGAGCTCGGCGAGACCCTGCAACTCGTCATGCCGCGCCTTGAGCGGCGCCAGCGCATCGAGAGCCGCCCAGAATCCCGCCACATACTCTTCGAGGTCGGTACGGCGTTGTGCCGCCACCGCATTCACGCGGGCGGCATCGTCGCGACGGGCCCGTGCGGTCACCAGATCCGCGGTGAGACGGGCGACGTCGACCTCCGGTGCCTCCAGCGCTGCGCATACGTCGGGATCGGCGAGGGTCTCCTCGGCGCCGGCGCGTATCGCCGCCGCCTCTTCGAGCAGCTTCTCCCAGTGACGGATCTGAGTGTGCGACGCGGCGGCAGCCCGCACCTCGTCCGCGCCGACGAATCCGGCGTCCGCACAGGCGGCGGCGAGCCGCTCGGCGATCTCGGTGCGACGGCCACGCGCCCGGTCGAGTTCGCGCCGGGCCTCCCGCAGAGTCCTTGTGCGGCGACAGAGTTCGGCGAGCTCGCGACGGCGCTGGGCGATCCCCATCCGCCCGCCGGTCGCCTCCTGGACCTCGGCGTCGAGGGCCTTCAGGTTCTCGCGCAGAGCCGTCAGACGTTCACGACGCCCCGCTTGCGCGGTCTCGTGGTCGGCCAGAGTCCGGCGCCGGTCGGCGATCTCGGCGTCGATCCGTTCGACGGCGTCCTGCAGAGCGGGCGTGCGCGCGGCCGCTCGCTCGGCGGACGCGAGGTCGGCGACCAGCCGGGCGTGACCGGCCTCGGTCGCGGCGCGCTCGGCGCCGGCGATGACGGCGTCGAGATTGGCCTGCCGTTCCCGCAGTGCGGCTACCGCGGACTGCGCGATGGCCTTGATCGCACTCGCACGTTCCTCGGCGGCCGCAGCTTCCTTCTCTTCGGCCTCTCCCACGGAGGCGTCGGCGTCGCCGGCAGCCGGCGCGGGATGCCCCACCGAGCCGCAGACGACACACGGCTCCCCGTCCACGAGGGCGCCGGCCAGTTCGACGGCCATCCCGGTGAGGCGTCGTTCGCGGATGTCGAGCTGGTGTTCTCTTGCGGCAGAATGCTTCTCCCGCGCGTCGAGGAGGTCCTGCTCGGCGTCGGCCAGTTGCGCGAGCACCTCGTCGCGATCGGTGAAGGCCTGGAGGACCCGCCAGGCGTGGTCGCGTTCGGCACGCAGCTTCGGCGCCTGGACACGCAACTCGTCGGCGGACCGAAGCGCGGCGACCGCCTCGTCGCGGCGAGCGGGCGCGGACTCGAGCCGTGTACGTGTCTCCGCGGCCTGCTCTTCCGCGGCCGCGATCGTCTTCTCGAGTCCGTCGACGTCGGCGACGAGCCGGGGACGCTCCGCGACGCGTTTCGCGAGTGGCTCCCAGCGGCCCGATTCCTCGGTCCAGCGGTCCACGGCCGCGACGAGCGCCGAATCGTCACAGTCGGTTTCGCACAGGGCCCGGCCCTCGGCGAGTTCGGCGAGGGCCGCGCGTGCGCCATCGGCCGCGGCGGACGCGGCGGCGACCTCGGCGTCAGAGCGCTCGTGGTCGTCGGCGAGCGGCGCGATGGGTGCGGCGCGCAGGGCGAGCCGACGCGACTGCTCGGCGGCCGTCAGCGTCGTCTCTCCGTCGGCGAGCCGGGCGAGTCGTTCACGCGCCTGCAGCCCACGACGACGCAACTCGTCGACGCGCCGGCCGTGCTCGTGGGCGGCTTCCGCCTGCTCGACCGCCGCCTGCGCGGCGGTCGATTCCGCCAGTGCGTGTTCCGCGGCCTGCCGGGCCGAGTCGAGACACCCCTGGGCCCAGTCGAAGTCGGGTTCCGCGGGCGCCTGGGTGCCGCTGATCGCGACGATCTGCCCGGCGATGCGGTCGAGGGTGCCGGCGTGCTCGGCCAGTGTGGCCGCGCTCTCACGGGCCCGGTCGCGGAGCCACTCCTCGAGGTCGCCGAAGCGCTCGGTGTCGAAGAGCCGCTCCAGCAACTCCTCCCGTTCGTCGGAGTGTGCCCGGAGGAATCGGGCGAAGTCGCCCTGCGGCAGCAGCACGACCTGGAAGAACTGCTCGGCACTCATGCCGAGCAGACGAACGACCGCTTCGCCGATCTCGGGGATACGGGTGAGGTCCGGACCCGAACCGTCCACCCAGACCAGCGACGCGCAGGCATTGATCTTCCGCTTCCCGTCGCCGCGCTTCTTGGGGCGTTCGTGTTCGGGCGAGCGGGTGATGCGCATCCGGCGGGAACCGATGGTGGCCTCGAGTTCGACCTCCGGAACCGTCTCGGGGGCAGCATGATCCGAGTGCAGGCGACGATTGGTGTCCCGCGCGCCGGGGACCCGTCCGAACAACGCGAACGCCACCGCGTCGAGGACCGTGGTCTTGCCCGCGCCCGTCTGTCCGTGCAGGAGGAACAGGCCGTCCGCGCCGAGCTCGTCGAAGTCGACGGTGACCTCGTCGGCGAAGGGGCCGAACGCACGAATCCGAATCCGGTGCAGTCTCATACGGTTTCCGTGCTCATGCGGTCTCCGCCCGGAACGCGTCGAGGGCGAACAGCGCCAGCTCGCCGTTGGCGCCGGCGTCCGCCCCGGGTTCGCCGACGACGGCGCGCAGCGCGCGTTCGATGAGTACCCGCTCCCCCTTGGTCGGGGTGTCGCGGACGTCCTCGACGAAGGAGTTGATGATCTCGGCATCGCTCCGGCCGCGGACCCGCGAGCGATAGTCGACCCCGGAACCGGTGTGCGGACGATCCCACTGCACGTGCACCGCGAACGGGAATCGCTCCCGCAGGCGGCGCATCGCGTCGAGCGGACGCACCGTATCGGTCAGCGTCGCCTCGACGTAGTGGTCCTCGACGGCGAGGAACTGTTCCGCGGTCAGCAATTCGTCGAGAGTTCCACGCAGTGAACTCAATTGGCGCACGACGGGTAGTTCGTTGCGGCGGATCTCGGTGACGCCGTCGGCGTCGAGTTCGATGATCCAGACCGCCTTGCGGTGGGTGCGCTCGCCGAAGGAGTACGGCAGCAGCGAGCCGCTGTAGCGCACCGTGTCGGTGACGCGCTGCGGAGAGTGAAGGTGACCGAGGGCGACGTAGTCGACGCCGGAGAAGGTCTCGGCGGGAACGGTTTCCACTCCCCCGACACTGATCGAACGCTCCGATCCGGAGGCCGCCGCGCCGCTGACGAAGGCATGGGCGACGACGACCGATCGCGACTGTCGGGTTTCGAGGTCGGCCCGGATGCGGCTCATCGCGGCGTCGAGCACCGCGGTGTGGCCGCACACCTCGTCGACGCCGAGGTGGCGTCGGGCGGTGTCGGGTTCGAGGTATGGGATGCCGTACACCGCGACCTCGCCGTGCGCGTCGGACAGGACGACCGGATCGGCGATCGCGTCGATCGAGGTCCGCAGGTGCAACCCGCCCGCAGCGGCGAACGACGAACCCGCACCCAGGCGCGTGGCCGAGTCGTGGTTGCCCGACGTCACGACGATCTGCGCCCCCGCGGCCGCGATCTCGGCCAGACCGTCGTCGTAGACACGGACCGCGTCTGCCGAGGGCACCGAGCGGTCGTAGACGTCACCGGCGACGATGACTACGTCGGCCGATTCGGCCGCCACCAACGCGGCGAGGTGGCTCAGCGCGCGACGCTGGTCGGCGAGCAGGTCGACACCGTGGAACGTCCGGCCCAGGTGCCAGTCGGAGGTGTGCACGATCCGCATGATGACAAACCATACGGTCGGGCCCCGACAGATCGGGGGACGCGCGCTCAGGCCCCGGTCACGGGGACGGTGTGAGTCGCGCTACCCGTCGCGGCATCCGCCGGGCCGGCGGGCGCGCGCGACGGCAACTGGTGCGCCGGCCGGACGAAGAAGAACGTCGCCACGACACCGACCAGCAACGCGGCCGCCGGCAGGTAGAGCGACTGGCCCATCGCGGTGGCGAAGCCCTCACGGAGAAACTCCGGCAACTGGTTCGCGCCGGTGCTGTCCTGCGCCGCGGCGGCGTCGATCCCGGGCAACTCGGCCGCGAGGCGGGACTGCAGAAGGGCCCCGATCATCGCCGAACCCAGCACCGAGCCGATCACGCGCAGCGTGTTGTAGACACCCGCACCCGCACCCGCCTGATGCCACGGCAGGTTGCGCGTGGCGGTGGCCGCCAGCGGTGCCCAGATCCCGGCGGACGCGATACCCATCAGACAGAGCGGCAGGATGATCATCCAGACCGGCGTCTCCGGGCGCGCGACCACGCCCAGCCAGCCGATCGCGATGGCGTTGAGCAGCAACGCGATGGAGACGATGGCGCGTGGGTGCACGCGGTCGACGATGCGCCCGACGATCGGCGCGAGGACACCGGTCAGGATCGCCATCGGGACCAGCACGACCGCCGATCGGGTGGGTGTCATACCGCCCACGAGCTGCAGGAAGAAGGTCAGCGGGATCATCATGGCCGACACCGCGAAACCCATCGAGGAGATACCGACGGTGGCCAGCGAGAAATTGCGGTCGCGGAACAGCGAGAGCGGGAGCAGCGGCTCGGTGCGGATGCGCGACTGCCACCAGACGAAGACCGCCAAGAACACCAGACCGCCGACGATCAGCGCCCAGATCCACGCCGCCCAGTCGAAGCTCTCGCCCTCCTGGATGCCGAACACGAGCGCGGACAGACCGATCGCCGACAGGACCACGCCGATCCAGTCGAACTGGTGGTCCTTTGTCTCGACCTTCGGAACGAGGGTCGCGGCGAGCACCAGTCCTGCGATGCCGACCGGCAGGTTGATGAAGAAGATCCATTCCCAGCCGAGAGCGTCGGTCAGAATGCCGCCGAGCAGCGGGCCCACCAGAGTGGCCACACCGGCGACCGTGCCCCAGACACCCATGGCCGCACCGCGTTTCTCCGGCGGGAAGATACGCGTGATCAGCGACATCGTCTGCGGGGTGATGAGCGCGGCGCCGATGCCCTGCAGGCCGCGTGCGGCGATGAGCTCACCGATCGACGACGACAGGCCGCACCACACGCTCGCGAGGGTGAAGACGATCAGGCCGAGCTGATACATCGTCTTCGGGCCGTACTTGTCCCCGAGACGGCCGGTGATGAGCAGCGGCACCGCATACGTCAGGAGATAGGCACTGGTGACCCAGACGACGCCGTTGACATCGGTGTCGAGATCGGCCTGGATACGCGGCTGGGCGACCGCCACGATCGTCATGTCGACGAGGATCATGAAGAAGCCCACGCACAGCGCCATCAGCGCAGCCCAGGGCCTCGTCGTCACCTCGGAGCCGGCGACCCCGGCGGCGGGGGTGGAACGGGTCATCTCTACTCGACCTTCTGTGTCAGGCGTTCGGTGTCGGGGGAGGTGTTCGGAGCCGGGGAGGTATTCGGCCCGGCGGGAACGCGATACGGCGAATCCGGGTCGTCGAGCCATGCGATGCGGTACGTGCGGAGGCGGTCGACGAGGTCGTCGAGCCATGCGATCTGGGCGGTGAGTGTCGCGATCCGGCAACCCTCGTCCAGGAAGAACATCTCCGGTTTGCCGCGGGACCGGATCTCCGCAACGGCGACCTCGACGTCGGCGAGGTCGGCCCGCATGGTCGCGATCCTCCGGTCGAGGAGTTCGACGACCCGGTTCCGGGGCAGCCCGTGCGCCTCGGACAGCGCGAGGTACAGCTCGGGGTATTCCTCGGGTCTCGTCTCGAGGATGCGTTCGAGATTGTCGGTGAGCGCTCCCCGACCCTGCTCGGTGATCGCGTACACGGTCCGTTCGGGACGGTTGCCCTCGCGACGGACCTCGTGGACCTCGATCAGTCCGTTCTCGAAGAGCCGGTCCACCGCGTGGTACAGCGTGCCGGCCCGGAACTTCGCCAGGCGGTCCTCGCGGCGCGCGACAGTCGTCTGCACCATCTCGTAGGGGTGCATCGGACGTTCGTGGAGGAGGCCGAGCACCAGGATCGCCACCGGTCCGAGCGGGGTGGAACACGCCATGCGCGAACCTCCTGGTCCGACGACCCCGAGGTCGTGTGATCGGCGTCGAATATTCCAGTCGGAATATACGCACATGTCCGGACCCTGCCAACTGTCACCGGCCATCACTACTGTGGTGAGCATGACTCGTGCGCCCGAGGATTCCACCGCCAGCGACCACACCGCGACAAGCGATTCCGGCGAACAGGGCAGTTATGTGATGTCCGGCCAGGAATTCGTGCGGGACACCAAGTACATCGAAACCCGCATCACCGCAGACGGTCGCGACGGTTACCCCGTCGAGGCGGGTCGTTATCGTCTCGTCGCCGCGCGCGCCTGCCCCTGGGCCAACCGGACGCTGATCGTCCGTCGGCTCCTCGGGCTCGAAGACGCCATCTCTCTCGGACTCTGCGGGCCCACCCACGACAAGAACTCGTGGACCTTCGATCTCGACCCGGGCGGCCTCGACCCCGTCCTGCAGATCCCACGACTCAAGGACGCCTACGAGAAGCGGTTCCCCCGCTATCCCAAGGGAATCACCGTGCCCGCGATCGTCGACGTCCCCACCGGCGAGGTCGTGACCAACGATTTCCCCCAGATCACCATCGACTTCTCGCTCGAGTGGACGGCGTTCCACCGCGACGGCGCACCCGAGCTCTACCCCGAGCACCTGCGCGACGAGATCGACGAGGTGAGTCGAGGCGTCTACACCGAGGTCAACAACGGCGTCTACCGATGCGGGTTCGCCGGCAGTCAGGAGTCCTACGACGCCGCCTACGACCGCCTGTTCACCAAGCTCGACGAGCTCTCCGCGCGGCTGTCGACGCAGCGATACCTGGTCGGCGACACCATCACCGAGGCCGACGTCCGCCTGTTCACCACCCTGGCCCGCTTCGACCCCGTCTACCACGGCCATTTCAAGTGCAATCGCAGCAAGCTCAGCGAGATGCCGGTGCTGTGGGCGTACGCGCGTGACCTGTTCCAGACCCCGGGCTTCGGCGACACCACCGATTTCACCCAGATCAAGCAGCACTACTACATCGTGCACACCGACGTGAACCCCACCCAGATCGTGCCGAAAGGCCCCGACCTGCGGGGATGGCTCACCCCCCACCATCGTGAGGAACTCGGCGGACGCCCCTTCGGCGACGGCACACCACCCGGCCCCCCACGACCCGCCGAGGTCGTCCCCGAAGAGAATTGGGTACCGAAGTCATGACCGACACCGCTCGCAACCAGCCCGGCAAAGCCGTCGAGGTCACCGGCGGAATCCTCGACCGCGCGCAGAGGCTCCAAGGCCCCGCGGTGAAGAAGTACGTCGCCTCATTGCGCCGCAAATACCCCGACGACTCCCCCGCGCAGATCATCGAGCGGCTCGAGAAGCGCTACCTGAACGCCGTCACCGGCTCGGGTGGGGCCGTCGGTGCGGCCGCGGCCGTGCCCGGTGTGGGAACCATGACAGCCTTCGGCGCGATGACCGGCGACACCGCCTTCTTCCTCGAGGCCTCGGCGTTGCTCGCCCTGTCCGTCGCCGAGGTTCACGGCATCGGCGTCCACGAGACCGAACGACGCAAGGCACTGGTCCTGGCGGTCGCACTCGGCGAGGAGGGCGTGCTCGCGCTCGGCCGGGTCGTCGGTACGCGAGGCGGCCCCCTTCGCCGACTCGGCGGTGCGGCCCTACCGTCGGGCGCCATCACCAGATTGAACAAGACCCTGGTCAACAAACTCGTGCGCAAGTACGCGATCCGGCGCGCACCGTTGATCTTCGGCAAGCTGATGCCGGCCGGCATCGGTGCGGTGATCGGTGGCGCGGGAAGCCGCGCACTCGGTCGCAAGATCGTGCACAACGCGCGTGAGGCGTTCGGTCCCGCGCCTGTCTTCTGGGTACTCGACGCCGAGGTGGTGGGCGAGACGAGCCCGTTGCCGCCCGGCTCGCGGTGATCCCGGGACCCTTCGCGCCTCCCGCCACCGGGAGCACCCCGACCACCTCACCGGGCTGGATCCGGAAGCTGGTCGGAGAGACGTGGCGTTACCGTCGCATCGTCGTCGTGACCCTGACCGTCACGATGATCGCGGTGGCCGTCGACGTCGTGATGCCCCTGCTGGCCAAAGGGGCGGTGGACCGGGCCACCGGCGTGATCGACGACGATCTCGCCCTGTCCACCATCATCACCGGGCTGGTCGTCCTGGCTCTCGTGCGCTACGTCTGCCATTTCGGGCGGCGCGTGTTCGCGGGCCGACTCGCGATCAACGTGCAGAACAACCTGCGCCGACGCCTGCTGGACACCCTGCTCCATCTCGACGGCCGCAGTCAGCACCAGATCCGGACGGGGCAGATCGTCTCCCGCTCCATCTCCGACATCCAGGTGGTCCAGGGACTGCTCGCGATGGCTCCGCTGTCGATGGGCGCCGCGGTCCAGATGGTCGTGGCCCTCGGGATCATGGCCTATCTCTCGCCGATGCTCACCGCCGTCGCGCTGGTGATCGCGCCACTCATCGCCCTCGAGGTCTTCCGTACCCGCCGGAAGCTGTTCGCCGCGACGTGGTCCGCCCAGCAATCCGCGGCCGACGTCGCCCAGCACGTGGAAGAGACGGTCACCGGCGTACGCGTCGTCAAGGGCTTCGGCCAGGAGGACCGCGCCGTCGACGGACTGGTGACGCGCTGCCGCACGCTGTTCGCCCGGCGTCTGCGCGCGGCGCGGATCAACGCCCGGTTCGGCCCGACCCTGGGCGCCATCCCCCAGCTGGGAATGGTCGGGGTGATCGTCGTCGGCGGCTACCTGACGATGACGGACGCGATCACCGCCGGCACGTTCCTCGCCTTCACCACCTACGTCACCGCGATGACGGGCATCGCCCGCCTCCTCACCAACCTCATCGTCAACGCCCAGCTGGCCCGCGCCGCGGTCGAACGCGTCTACGACGTCATCGATCACCCGCGCGACCCCGGCGAAACCGCCACCGGCACGCTGCCCGACGGGCAGCTCGGCGTCGAACTGGACCATGTCTCCTTCGCCCATCACACCCATGAGGCGGATGACCCGCCTGCCGTGCTCACCGGCATCGACCTGCGGATCGAACCGGGTGAATGCGTGGCGATCGTCGGCCCGCCCGGCTCCGGGAAGTCCACCGTCGCCGATCTGGTCAGCCGCTTCGAGCGGCCCGACGCGGGCACCATCTCCCTCATCGGCTCCGACGGGCCGCACCCGGTGGACTCGCTGACGCCCGGCGCGCTGCACGGCGCCGTGGCCGTCGTCTTCGACGAGCCCTTCCTGTTCTCCGACACGATCACCGCGAACATCGCGATGGGGCCCGCCGCCGCCGTCGATCCCGACTCCCTCGCCGACCGGGTCGCGGCAGCCGCCGCGGCGGCCGATGCGGCGGAGTTCATCGAGGCACTGCCCGACGGCTATGAGACCGTCGTCGGCGAGCGCGGCCTGACCCTCTCGGGCGGACAGCGCCAGCGGGTCGCCCTGGCGCGCGCCCTCTTCGCCGATCCGCGCGTCCTGGTGCTCGACGACGCGACGTCGGCGGTCGACGCGACCACCGAGGCCCGGATCCTCGGCCGCCTGCGCGATGAGAACCGCACCATGCTGGTCCTGGCCCATCGGCGGTCGACGCTCGTGCTCGCCGATCGGGTGGCCGTGCTCGACGACGGCCGGATCACCGCGATCGGCACACTGGCCGAACTCGAGGCCGGGTCGGCGAGGTTCCGCGAGCTGATGACCGACGCCGTGGGAGACCTCGATGGCCCGTCGACACCCGCGCCGCCGAACGTCTCCGCAGACGACATCGAGAACCTCTGGCCCACAACTGATCTCCCGGCCGGGCAGCCACCTGCCCGGCCCGGCACAGCGGTCGGCGCCGGACCACGGGCCGGGCGTCGCGGCGGCGGCGGTGTCGCCGGCGCCCTGGGTTCGATGCCCGCGACGCCCGAACTCCAGGCGAGGGTCGACGCACTGCCGCCGGCCGTCGAGGACCCCGAGGTGGACGTCGCCGACGTCCGGCGCGAGAACCCGCACTTCACGCTCCGCGGACTGCTGAGACCGGTCCGATGGCTACTCGCCTTCGCGTTGGCGGCCATCGCCGTCGACACCCTCATCGGCCTGGTGTTCCCCAGCATCGCCCGCGCCGTCATCGACGCCGCCGGAGACCACGACCAGCGCACCCTGTGGTGGGCGGCGGTCGGCGGTGTGGTGCTCGTCGGGGTCGGGTGGGTCGCCGCGTCGTTGTTGACGCTGACCTCCACACGCGCCGGCGAACGTGTGCTGTTCGGGCTGCGCATCCGCAGCTACGCCCACATCCAGCGGCTCGGGCTGGACTATTACGAACGCGAACTGTCGGGTCGCATCATGACGCGGATGACGACCGACATCGACGCGTTGTCGACCTTCCTGCAGACCGGGCTCACCTCGGCGATCGTCGCGCTCCTGACCCTGGTCGGGGTCACGATCGCGTTGCTGGTCACCGGCCCGTTGCTCGCACTGCTGGTCCTTCCGGTCTTCCCGCTCCTCGTCGCCGCCACGATCGTCTTCCGTCGGGTCGCGAGCGCCGCCTACACGCGGTCCCGCGAACTGATCAGCACCGTGAACGCCGACTTCCAGGAGAACATCGCCGGGATCAAGACCACTCAGAGCTACCTCCGCACCGCGGGTGCACAGGAACGATTCGCGCAGCGGTCCGCGGCGTGGGTCGAGGCGCGGATGGTGTCGCAGCGAGCGATCGCGTCGTACTTCCCGCTCATCATGCTGATGTCGGACATCGCCACCGCGATCGCGCTCGGCGTCGGCGCCGGCCAGGTGGCGGCCGGGTCGCTGTCCGCGGGCACCCTGGTCGCATTCGTCCTCTATCTCACGATGCTGTTCGGTCCCGTCCAGCAACTGTCGCAGGTCTTCGACGGTTACCAGCAGGCGGCGGTCGGCCTGCGCCGGATCGGCGACCTGCTGCGGACCCCGAGTTCGCTGCGGGTCAACCCGGACGCCGCGGCACCGCCGGCGACCGGCTTCGACGGCGAGGTCGAGTTCGACCGGGTCGGCTTCCGCTATCAGGGTGCGGAGTCCGACGCGCTGCACGACGTCGACCTGCACATCCCGGCCGGAACCTCGCTCGCACTCGTCGGCCGGACCGGCGCGGGCAAGTCGACGATCGTCAAACTGCTCGCCCGCTTCTACGACCCGACGACCGGACGCGTCCTCGTGGACGGCACCGACATCGGCGATCTCGTCCTCTCCGGATATCGTCGCCGCCTGGGTCTGGTCCCGCAGGAACCGCACCTGTTCACCGGGACCGTCGCGGACAACATCGCCTACGGGCGGCCGGATGCCGACCGGGCGACGATCGTCGAGGCCGCTGCCGCGGTGGGTGCTCTTCCGATGATCGCGGCTCTGCCCGGGCGCATGAATCACCCCATCGGCGAACGCGGTCAGGGTCTCAGCTCCGGCCAGCGTCAGCTGATCGCGCTGGCCCGGGCCGAACTCGTCGACCCCGATCTGCTCCTGCTCGACGAGGCCACCGCCACGCTCGACCAGGCGACCGAGGCGCAGGTCCTGGTGGCCGGCCGCGAGATGACGCGGCGCCGGACCTCGGTCATCGTCGCCCACCGGCTGGCCACCGCTGCCCGTGCCGACCTCATCGCGGTGGTCGACGGCGGCCGGATCGTCGAACTCGGAACACATGACGAACTACTGGCGTTGGACACTCTGTATCGCGGCTTCTGGGAAGCCGGTGTGGACCCCGACGAGGCCGCGGTGACGGAGCCCGACGCGACGGTGCACGCCGTGAGGAAGAATGCGGTGGGTGCCGACCTCACGGGCTCGGGACAGGACGCGCAACGAGGCGCATCGCACACCGACAACCGAACCATCCGCGCCGGATCACCCGAGATGACGATCTGACTCCGTAGTAGCAGGTCGGTGGGTGTGACGCAGCCGACGACGCGTAGCATCGGCACTTGGTTCACCGATAGTCTCCACAAGGGACGACAGCGTGGCAGAGAACCCGGCACCTTAAGGGAATTGAGGCGAGATACCGCTGTGAGCAGCAGTTCGATTTCTGACTTCGGACAGAACACCTGGCTGGTCGAGGAAATGTACCAGCAGTTCAAAGAGGACCCGAGCTCGGTGGACCCGAGTTGGCACGAGCTCTTGAAGAGTTACAAGCCCGGAGACAACGGTGGCCCAGTGTCCACCGAACCGGCCTCCACCCCGTCCGCCAACGGCAGCGCCTCCGGCTCCGGCCGTGGCAGCGCCCCGGCGACACCCGCCGGCGAGACCGCACCGCGTAAGCAGGTCACCCTCGACCAGACACCGACGCGGACCGCCGCAGCTCGCAAGCCCTCCCCTGCCAAGGAGTCGACCGCGACGAAGGCCGCATCCGGCCACAGCCTCGCGAGCCGCGACGGCTCCGCCCGTTCCCAGCCGAAGCCTGCTGCCACGGCCGGCGCCGCCAAGTCCGCCCCGTCGGACGCCAAGGACAACGCAGACGCCAACAAGGTCCTGCGCGGTCCCGCCGCCGCCATCGCGAAGAACATGGCCCTGTCGTTGGAGATCCCGACGGCCACCAGTGTTCGCGCGGTTCCCGCCAAGGCGATGATCGACAACCGCATCGTCGTCAACAACCACCTCGCCCGTACCCGCGGCGGCAAGATCAGCTTCACCCACATCCTGGGTTACGCGATCGTCCAGGCCATCAAGGCCTTCCCGAACATGAACCGGCACTACGCGGAGATCGACGGCAAACCCAACGTCGTCACCCCCGCGCACACCAACCTCGGTCTGGCCATCGATCTGGTCGGCAAGGATGGCAACCGCACACTCGTCGTCGCCGCGATCAAAGAGTGCGAGACGATGGGGTTCGCCGAGTTCTACACCGCATACCAGGACATCGTCCGACGCGCGCGTGACGGCAAGCTCGGCGCCGACGACTTCTCCGGCGTCACCATCTCGCTGACCAACCCCGGCACCATCGGCACCGTGCACTCCGTGCCCCGCCTGATGAAGGGGCAGGGCGCGATCATCGGCGCCGGTGCGATGGAGTACCCGGCCGAGTTCCAGGGTGCCAGCGACGAGCAGATCGCCGAACTCGGCGTCGGCAAGTTGATGACGCTGACCTCGACCTACGATCACCGCATCATCCAGGGCGCGGAGTCGGGCGACTTCCTGCGCACCATCCACCAGCTGCTGATCGACGACGCGTTCTACGACGAGATCTTCACCGCGTTCCATGTGCCCTACGAGCCGGTCCGCTGGCGTCGGGACATCCCGGCCGGTCTGGTCGACAAGAGCACCCGCGTGCTCGAACTCATCGCGGCCTATCGCAGCCGCGGTCACCTGATGGCCGACATCGATCCGCTGATGATGGACAGTGATGCGCGCAGCAGCCATCCGGATCTGGACATCGCGACCTACGGCCTGACCCTCTGGGATCTCGACCGCTCCTTCAAGGTCGGCGGTTTCCACGGCCAGGAGAAGATGAAGCTGCGCGATGTGCTGTCGATCCTGCGCGACGCGTATTGCCGGCACGTCGGTGTGGAGTACACCCACATCCTGGAACCGGAACAGCAGAAGTGGCTGCAGGAACGTGTGGAGGTCAAGCACGTCAAGCCCCCGGTCGGCGAGCAGAAGTACATCCTGAGCAAGCTGAACGCGGCCGAGGCCTTCGAGACCTTCCTGCAGACCAAGTACGTCGGTCAGAAGCGCTTCTCGCTCGAGGGTGCCGAGTCGGTCATCCCGATGATGGACGCGGTCATCGACCAGAGCGCCGAGCACAGCCTCACCGAGGTCGTCATCGGCATGCCGCACCGCGGCCGCCTGAACGTGCTCGCCAACATCGTCGGCAAGCCGTACTCGAAGATCTTCAGCGAGTTCGAGGGCAACCTGAACCCGTCGCAGGCCCACGGTTCGGGCGACGTGAAGTACCACCTCGGAGCCGAGGGCAAGTACTACCAGATGTTCGGCGACAACGAGATCAACGTGTCGCTGACCGCCAACCCCAGCCATCTCGAGGCCGTCGACCCGGTCCTCGAAGGTCTGGTGCGCGCCAAGCAGGATCTCCTCGACGAGGACGATCGCTTCCCGATCCTGCCGCTCATGCTGCACGGCGACGCGGCGTTCGCCGGACAGGGTGTGGTCGCCGAGACGCTGAACATGGCGATGCTGCCCGGTTACCGGACCGGCGGCACCGTACACATCGTGGTCAACAACCAGGTCGGTTTCACCACCGCACCGGAGCACTCGCGTTCCACCGAGTACTGCACCGATGTCGCGAAGATGATCGGTGCGCCGATCTTCCACGTGAACGGCGACGACCCCGAGGCATCCGTGTGGGTCGCCAAGCTCGCCGTCGACTACCGCCAGGCGTTCAACAAGGACGTCGTCATCGACCTGGTGTGCTTCCGCCGCCGCGGCCACAACGAGGGCGACGACCCCTCGATGACGCAGCCGGCGATGTACGAGGTCATCGACACCAAGCGCGGCGTCCGCAAGAGCTACACCGAGGCCCTGATCGGTCGTGGTGACATCTCGACCAAGGAGGCCGAGGACGCTCTGCGCGACTACCAGGGACAGCTCGAGAGAGTCTTCAACGAGGTCAAGGAACTCGAGAAGTACCACGCCGAGCCGTCGCCGTCGATCCAGTCCGACCAGACCCTGCCGACCAAGCTGGTGACCGCCGTCGACAAGGAGGTCCTGCAGACGATCGGCGACGCCTTCGTCAACGTCCCGGAGGGATTCAATCCGCATCCGCGCGTCAAGCCGGTTCTGGAGCGTCGCGCCGAGGCCGCCCGTAACGGCAACATCGACTGGGCGTTCGCCGAACTCCTCGCCTTCGGTTCGCTGGTGATGGAGGGTCGCACCGTCCGTCTGTCCGGTCAGGATTCGCGCCGCGGCACGTTCACGCAGCGTCACTCGGTGCTCATCGACCGTCAGAACGGTTCGGAGTACACCCCGCTGAACCACCTGCAGCCTGCCGACGAAGAGAACAACGGCGGCCGATTCATGGTCTACGACTCGCCGCTGTCGGAGTTCGGGGTCGTCGGCTTCGAGTACGGCTACTCCGTGGGCAACCCGGACGCACTCGTGCTGTGGGAGGCGCAGTTCGGCGACTTCGTCAACGGCGCCCAGTCGATCATCGACGAGTTCATCTCCTCCGGTGAGGCCAAGTGGGGTCAGCTCTCCGATGTCGTGCTGCTCCTGCCGCACGGTCACGAGGGTCAGGGTCCGGACCACACCTCCGGCCGCATCGAGCGTTTCCTGCAGCTGTGCGCCGAGGGCTCGATGACGGTGGCACTGCCGTCGACCCCGGCGAGCTACTTCCATCTGCTCCGCCGTCACGTGCTCGACGGCATCAGCCGTCCGCTCATCGTCTTCACCCCGAAGTCGATGCTGCGCAACAAGGCCGCCGTCAGCCCGGTGTCGGACTTCACCGACGACAAGTTCCGGTCGGTCATCGACGATCCGAAGTTCGCCAAGGGCGACGCCGACCGCAACAAGGTCAAGCGCGTCCTGCTGGTGAGCGGCAAGCTCTACTACGAACTCGCCGCCCGCCGCGACAAGGAGGATCGCGACGACATCGCGATCGTCCGTATCGAGCAACTCTACCCGGTGCCGCACCGCCGCCTGCGCAACACACTGGAGCAGTACGGCAACGCCAGCGAGTTCCGCTGGGTCCAGGAGGAGCCGGCCAACCAGGGTCCGTGGCCGTTCCTCGGCCTGTGGCTGCCCGAGGTGCTCCCGGACGTCCTCGGTGGCCTGCGCCGCGTCTCGCGTCGCCCGATGTCGGCCCCGTCCTCGGGTTCGAGCAAGGTGCACGCGGTCGAGCAGCAGGAGATCCTCGACGAGGCGTTCGGCGAGTAGGTCCACGCCGCCCGATTACCAACAGCAGGAGGCCCCTGCCGGAATCATCCGGCAGGGGCCTCCTGCGTGCAGACTCACCAGATATGGTGCGGGATGTCCCAGGAATCGAGTTCGCGGTCGAGCAGGTCGCGCAGCGTCCCGTCGTCCGGGAAGTGGGACTCGTCGCAGCCGAGGACGGAGAAGGTGACCTGCTCCGGGCTCCGGAGCAGCCACGACTGGACACCGTCGCCGAACCTCAGTTCCGTGGTCGGGTCGACTCCCTGCGCCATCCCGCGGAGTGCGATGCGACGCACAGGCCGGCCACCGATCTCCATCGCCTCGGCCGGGACATCGCCGAGGTTGGAGACCATCGCGTCGGGTGTCCGGCCGGCTGCGCCGGCACCGGCCACCTTCAACAGCAGAGAGGTCGGCAGGAACCAGATCAGCGGGTTCAGGTGGATGTGCGGGGCGCGCCTGCCTTCGGACAGTCGCACAAAAGCTGCCTTGCAGGCGGCGCGAATGCCGCCGAGATCTCCGCCCGCGACCGGTTCGTCGGCCAGATACACCGAGACCCCGGCAATCGCGTTGCGTCGCTCATCGTCGCCCTCACGCTGGTCGACCGGCACCCCCACCTTGATCGGCACTCCGCGGGGCGCGAAACCGCTGGACCTCAGCAGCCCGCTGACCGCGGCGATGAACATCGTGTTCGACGTCCCGCCGTGTTCGGCCGCGACCCGCTCCCACACGTCCGTCGGGACGGTCGCGGTCGCATAAGTGAAACGGGCGTTGGGTGATCGCTCGAACAACGGCGGCCGGTCCGGCCGCGGATCCGGTTCGACGTCGACGCTCCTTCGCTGTTCGACGACCGCTCGTACGAGACCGCGCGCGACTTCACCGACTTGCACGCACGCGTCCGCCACATCGGCGAGTCGCCGGCGGCTGCGCGAGGCCGTGTCGGCATCCGGGACGTTGAGGGGGCGCGGTGTGACACCGCCCGTCGCCGAATCGAGCGGAGCACCAGAAGCCGCCGCCGCCTCGGCTGCCGCGGCGAGCATTCCCCGACCGTCGGTGGCCACGTGGAGCGCGCACAGGGACAGCACCGTGCCGCCCGACTCGGTGCGCGCCGCACGAAGCCGCCAGCATCGACCGTTCTCGACGTCGAGTGGAACCGTGGCCATCTCTTCGGCAGCCCAGGTGTCGATGTCGGACTCCGCGATCGGAAAGTCGTCGATGGCCGGCGGCGGCGCGTCCGGTGCCCGTTCCCATCGCGGCCGGGCTCCGTACACATCGGTCGTCTTCAGAATCCGGTGCAGTGGCCCCCGGACGAGGGCGGTGTTCATGGCGGTCAGCGCCTCCGGTGAGATCTCGTCGTCGAGGACCCAGACGATCTGCAGCACCACTGACCATCCCAGTGCCGGCGTCATGATCCAGTAGAGCGCATCGTCGGTCGCGAGACGTTCGAGTCGCGTGACCGACGATCCCGCACTCGCGCCACCGGCACCGCGCTCAGCCGCGTCACCGACCTGGCGTTCGATCTCGTCGACCGCGTACGTCACGGTGTCGCCGGCGCTGGTGAGTTTCTCGCTGACCCGTCGCGCCCGCTCGGCCACCCCCGGGTCGAGCAGCGAGGTGATCGCCTCCTCGATCCGGTCGGGGTCGAGGACGCCGTCGCTCGTCATCGGCATGGAGGCCCCGATGCCTAGCCGTTCGAGCTCTTCTCCCCAGAACGGTTGGTCGACCATGTACCAGCAGATCAACGACGGCGTGGCCGACCGGAGCGCGACCGCGGTCGTGCCTGCGCCGCCGTGGTGGACGACGACCGCGCACCGTGGGAACACGGTGGCGTGATCGACGTGGCTTTCGATGCGCACGTCGTCGGACTCGGCGGCCGCGCGTATCTCGGCGCTCAGGTCGGTCCAGCCCGCGCAGATCAGCAGCCGGCGCCCGAGGCGACGAGCGACCGTGAGAAAGGCCTCGAGGGTGGCCTTCTGCCCTCGCATCGGCATGCTGCCGAAGCCGACGTACAGCGGGTCATCACCTGCGTCCAGCCACGTCATCAGGTCGTCGCCGGGCTCCGGTTCGTCGGGCTGGGGGTCGAGGTATGGGCGGAGACCAGCCGGCAATTCGATGAATCCGACTGCCGGACGCCGGCGGAGCCGGCTGTCGCCGTCCCACGTCGGGTCGTCGCGGATCGCGAACATCGGATCGTAGGCCTGTAGTTCGACCCCGGGTATGTCCTTCATCCGTTTGGCGAACTGCCGCGACACCTTGGGCAGACCCAGCTGGGCGCGCAGTCGGTTCTCCCGGCGTCGGCCGAGCAGCGAGGTGACCGCATCGAACAACACCCAGTTGGCGAGGACCGCGGCGCTGTTGCGGGCCGGCAGGCGCCCGATGAACGGAGCCACCCGACGGTTTCGTCGGACGGGCGCGTGGTGGATCGACACCAGCGGGACACCGGCTGCTTCGGCGTAGGCGAGCGCCTGGACCTCGGTGTTGTACCCGGTGACGATCACATCGGCACCGTCGACCACCGTCGACATGTCATCGACGAGCCGATCCCAGCCGAAGACGTGCGCGGCACCGAGGTCGCGCATACGACGGATGGGTTTCCCTTCCGTCTCCCGGCGGATGCGCCGCACTTTCTCCATATGGGCGCGAGAATCGACCCCGAGGGGCCGGACGTCGAGCGATTGCCGCATGACGTCGTTGATCGTGTTCGGCGGCAACCCGATGCGGACGTCGTGTCCTCGTTCGACGAGCGCATGTGCCAGGACCAGTCCGGGTTGTGCGTCACCCCGGGTTCCGATGATGACTATGGCGACTCTCATCCTGGCACCCCGCGTCGAACCTCGGCGTTCTCCGGCATTGGCATGTAGCAAGACCTTTCGTCCCGACCGTGTCAGGTGGTGGACAACAACGTCACGGCAGCTCACCGTCGGGGACGGCCACCTCCCGACATCGGGGGTCGGCAGGCGACCGTTCACAGCGGTGAACAATCCCGGGACCGACCGTATCCGGGCGTGTGCACAACCGCAGGTTTGGAATCGATCGTGAGGGTTATTACCGGCTACACAGATCAGAACGTGGTCGAGACCGTGCCGCGGCATCCGCAGAAATCCTCGGAGGTCGATTCTCATGTCATCCACGAATGCCAATGCCCGGGTCACTCGTTCACCCATCCGGACCGCAGCGCTAGTCGTCGGCGCGGTCTTCCTGCTGGTCGGAATTCTCGGCTTCATCCCGGGTATCACCACGGACTACGACACGCTGACGTTCGCGGGTCATCATTCCGAGGCCGCTCTGCTCGGCATCTTCCAGGTGTCGATCCTGCACAACATCGTCCACCTGGTGTTCGGCGTGGCGGGGATCCTCCTGGCCCGCACGGCGGCCACCGCGTTCCTCTACCTGGTTGCCGGCGGTGCCATCTACCTCGTGCTCTGGGTCTACGGTCTGGTCATCGACCAGGACAGCGGCGCCAACTTCGTCCCGGTGAACACCGCAGACAACTGGCTCCACTTCGTTCTCGGGGTCGGGATGATCGCGGTCGGCCTCCTCCTACGCAACCGCGGCGTGCGACCCACGACGGCGGACGTCAACCCGGCCGGTGGCCCGGCCGTCTGACACATCGCTACCCGGTGCTCCCGGTGGCTTGTTCGCCCGCAGCGGCGAGCGCCGGCAGCGCCGCGGTGATCAGGCCGAGGAGCTGCTCACGGGTGACCGTGGGCGAGGTCAGCCAGCGGATCGTCGTCTCCTCGACGAAGGCGACCCAGCCGTGGACGCTCAGCACCACCGTCGGGGTGACCTCCACACCGAAAGCCGGCGCGTGATCGAGAACGCGGCCGACCATGACCTCCCGGGTGCGGTCGAAGACGTCGCGCATCGCGGGGTCCGAGCTCGACGCCCCGCGGATGAGAGCGGTGTATGCCGAACGGTTCTCGCTGACGAAGTCCACGAAGGCCGCCATGGATGCGGTCAGGATGGCGATCGGGTCGCCGAGGGATTCGTCCGGTTCGGTACAGGCCAGCATCCGGTCGGCCTGCGCCTGGGCGATCGCGACGTGATAGTCCTGCTTGGACGCGAAATAATGGAACAGCAGCGCCCGCGACACCCCGGCCGCGTCGGCGATGGCGTCGATGGTGATCTCGTCGAGGGGGCGGTCCCGGACCATCTCCAGACCGAACTCGAGGAGCTGATCGCGACGGGCCTCGGGACTCATCCGGGTGCGCTTGGACGCGGTCGGCTTGTCCCCGATCACCGGCGTGGCAGCCGTTCCTCTACTGGTCACCCGGTCAGACTACCCCTATTGAGGCTTGTTCAATAACTATTGACACGTGTTCAGTATCACCCCTATGGTGGCACCATGACAACGAACGATGTAGAGATCGCCATCATCGGGGCCGGCTTCTCGGGGCTGGGTGCCGCCATCCGGATGAGGCAGCACGGATTCGACGACTTCGTGCTCCTCGATCGAGGTCGCGACTTCGGCGGCACCTGGCGCGACAACACCTACCCCGGCGCCGCCTGCGACGTGCCGTCGCAGTTGTACTCCTACTCGTTCGCGAAGAACCCGACCTGGTCGCGGTCGTACTCGCACCAGCCGGAGATCCATGCGTACATCAACGATGTCGCGGCTCGTCACGACATCGCGGCCCGGTCACGCTTCGGCACCGAGGTCACCAACGCCGCGTGGAACGAGGACGAGGAACGCTGGATCATCGACACCGAGCGCGACGGCACCACCGAACAGGTCCGCGCCCGCGTCCTCATCGGTGGCGTCGGACCGCTCTGCGAGCCGAACCTCCCCGACATCGAGGGCATCGAGTCCTTCGAGGGCAAGATCGTCCACTCGGCCCGCTGGGACAACGACCACGACTTCACCGGACAGCGCGTCGCGGTCATCGGCACCGGCGCCTCGGCCATCCAGCTGGTCCCGGAGCTGGCCAAGGTGACCTCGCGCCTCGACGTCTACCAGCGCACCGCACCGTGGATCGTCCCCCGTACCGAACGCGCGTACACCAAGCTCGAGCACTGGGCGTACAAGAACGTCCCGGGCTACCAGTCGGCCGTCCGCGGCGGGATCTATGCCGCCAACGAGGTCATCGCCTTCGGCCTGACCTACTCCCCCACCGCGCTCAAGCCCGTCGAACTGCTCTGCCGCGCAAACATCGCGCGGGGCATCGGTCGCGACGCCGAGCTGCGCCGTAAGGCCACCCCCACCTTCCAGGTGGGCTGCAAGCGCATCCTGCGGTCCAACGACTGGTATCCCGCCCTCGCCCGCCCCAACGTCGACCTCGTCACCGACGGGATCGAGCGGATCACCCCCACCGGGGTCGTCGCCAAGGACGGGACGACCCGCGAGGTCGACGTCATCGTCGTCGCCACCGGATTCCACGTCACCGACTCCCCCGTCTTCGACAAGATCGTCGGCAAGGACCAGCGCAGCCTGGCCGACGTCTGGGCCGAGATCGGCATGCAGGGCTACAAGGGCTCGTTCGTCCACGGTTTCCCGAACATGATGCTGATGGTCGGGCCGTCGACGGGCCTCGGCCACACCTCGATGGTGTACATGATCGAATCGCAGCTGAATTACCTCGTCGACTACCTCAAAACCGTTCGGTCGCAAGGGATCACCCGCACCGAGGTGAAGCTGTCGGCACAGCAGGAGTTCAACGCGGGCATCCAGCACAAGCTCCGCAACAGCGTGTGGGTCAACGGCGGCTGCGCCTCCTGGTACAAGGACGCCAACGGCAACATCACCACGCTGTGGCCCGGGTTCACCTTCGCCTTCCGCAACACGACCCGCCGGTTCGACATCGCCGCATACGATGTCACCCGCGGCGCACGACGCCCGGCGACCTCCACCCCGGATCACGGCGACGAGTCGAAGACCGACCAGCCGGCGGCCGTCAACGCCTGAGCGTTCGACCCCCCGCCACTTCGACACCATCTCGAGGAGACAACTCATGAAGGACTTTCGCGACAAGGTCGTGGTCATCACCGGCGCCGGTTCGGGCATGGGCCGCGACATCGCGGTCAAACTCGCCCGGCAGGGTGCACGCCTCGCCATCTCCGACGTCACGCCCGACGGCCTGGCCGAAACCGAGCGTCTCGTGAAAGCGGCCGGAGCAGAAGTGCATTCGCAGCTGCTCAACGTCGCCGAGCGGGAAGCCGTGCTGACCTACGCCGACACCGTCAAGGACCGTTTCGGCGTGGTCAACGTGATCTTCAACAACGCCGGCATCGCACATCACGGCGAGATCGAACGCACCGAGTTCAAGGACATCGAGCGCGTCATGGACGTCGACTACTGGGGAGTCGTCAACGGCACCAAGGCGTTCCTGCCGCACCTGATCGCCTCCGGCGACGGCCACATCGTCAACACCTCGTCGCTGTTCGGCCTCCTCGCCGAACCCGGTCAGGCCGCGTACAACTCGGCGAAGTTCGCCGTCCGCGGCTTCACCGAGGCCCTGCGCCAGGAGATGATCATCGCCAAGCACCCGGTCCAGGTGAGCTGCGTGCACCCGGGCGGAATCAAGACCGCGATCGCCCGCAACGCCACCGTCTCCGGCGACCACGACCAGAAGGCGACCGCCGCCTTCTTCGACCGTTACCTCGCGCGCATGTCGAGTGCGGACGCCGCCGACGTGATCATCGAGGGCGTGCGAAAGAACAAGGCGCGCATCCTCGTCGGAGCCGATGCGAAGATCCTCGATCTCGCGGTGCGCATCGTCGCATCGAAGTACCAGTGGGTCTCGGCGAAGGTCACCGGCTGGGCGCTCTCGAAGGCGAACTGAGCAGCTACAGGCCGTGTTCGGCCAGCCACTCGAGCGCGACGTCCCGCGGATCGCTGCCGGTCTCGACCTCGCCCGCCATCGTGGCGAGGTCGGCGGTGGTGATCTCGCCGGCGACCTTGTTCATGGTCTTGACCTGATCGCGGTTGAGTGCGGCCGACCGGAACACGGGCACGAGCACCTCGGCGCGCGGTCCGGTCTGTTCGGCCGCGGGCTCGCGCTCGGTGCTCGCCTCGACCCCGGCCGGCGCGTTGTCGGGGGTGTCGCCGCCGCCTTCCGAGTTGCGTAGTGCCTGGACGTCGGACGATGCGCCCTCGGCGTCCTCCCCTGCGATGTCGAGTGGCGTGAGGAGACCGACCGCGTTGCCGTCGGCCGCGCGCCGCAGGACTTGATCGGTGGTGTCGACCGTTTCCACGGGTCCGAGTCGGCACCCGGCCGAGGTGAACGCGTTGAGCGTCGCCGGATCGGGGTCGGAGGTGGCGACGACCGGGAGTCCGGCTGGTAGCAGTGCGCAGTCGTCGAGGCCGGTGGCGCCCACGCTGCCGGCGAGGGTCGTCGACACGAAGATCTGCGGCGCGCCGGAGACCGGCGTCTCGTCACCCACCGAAACACCTTGCGGCAGTGATCGGTTCAGCTCCACGTAGACGTCCTCGGCGCCGACCGCGGTCGACGACGGGGAGAGCATCGTCAGCAGGTCCCCGGTGAAGGCCGGGAAGAGGTCCAGGTCGGCGCGATCCATCTCGTCGAGCAGCGTCGCGTCGTCACCGCGAAGCCGGTCGGCGGACACGATGGAACCCGCGTTGCGCAGTGCACCCGCGTACACCTCGGCCATCACCCGCATGGCCGCGTCGTCCGACGAGCCGATCACGATGCCCCGCGGTGGCGACGCGGCTTCGTCCCCGCACCCGGCGAGGACGACGGCCAGTGCCACGATCAGCCCGGTGGCCACCACGAGACGCTTGCGGACGAGACGTTTACGCACGGTGCCACCGTATCTGCTGTGCACCTCCCTGTTCAGACACCCTCGGCGGCACGGCCGAGATCCCACCGGCGGGAATGACGCAGTCCCCGCGCGTACCATCGGCAAACGTGGCGACGATCCCCAGGCCCGGTCCGCGCGGCCTCCCGCCGCGTGGGGAGGCACACCCCTCGCCGAGGAAGATCCCGGTGCCCGCGGCACGCGCGGTCGTCGACTGCGCGGTCTATGTCGACGGCCACCGCCGGCCGGGTCGCATCGGCTACCGCGACGCACTGGCTCAGGTTCGTGAATCGGGTGAGGGCTTCGTGTGGGTCGGGTTGCATTCCCCCGACGACTCCCAGATGGCCGATGTGGGCAAGACCTTCGGTCTGCACGAACTCGTCGTCGAGGACGCCGTGCACGCACACCAGCGGCCGAAACTCGAGGTCTACGACGACACGCAGTTCCTGGTGCTGCGGACCGTGCAGTACGTCGAACACGAGTCGATGGCGAAGGCCAGCGAGGTCGTGGAGACCGGCGAGATCATGGTCTTCGCCGGACCCGACTTCGTCCTCACCGTGCGGCACGGCGAGCACACCGAACTGTCGGGGATGCGGCGGAATCTCGAGAGCCGACCCGAACGGCTCGCACTCGGCCCGACCGCCGTGCTGCACGCCGTGGCCGACAAGGTCGTCGACAGCTACCTCGCGGTGACCGAACGCATGGACGTCGACATCGTGGCGATCGAGGAGTCGGTGTTCAGCCGGCAGAACCGCTGGCTCGACATCGACCCGGTCTATCTCCTGCGGCGCGAGGTCCTCGAACTCCGACGCGCCGTCACCCCGCTGTCCGAGCCATTGCGGATGTTGACTGCCGGCGGAAACCCGTTGGTGCCCAAGGAGGTCCGCCGGCATTTCCGCGATGTCGCCGACCATCTCACGACCGTCATCGACCGTGTCTTGGAATACGACGAACTGCTGAACTCCCTGCTGCAGGCCGGCGCGGCGAAGGTGGGCATCCAGCAATCGACCGACATGCGCAAGATCTCCGCATGGGTCGCGATCGCGGCGGTGCCGACCATGGTCGCCGGTATCTACGGCATGAACTTCGATCACATGCCCGAACTGCACCAGACGTGGGGTTATCCCGTCGTCCTCGGTGTGTTGGTGTCGGTGTGCGTCACGCTGTTCGTGGTCTTTCGGCGCAGCCACTGGCTGTGAGGTGATTGCTCGATCGCCACCTCGGGTAGTCACAAGACCATGAGCGATACCGACACCGACGACACCGTGAAGGCCCTGCTCGAGAGAGCCGGTCGCACCTACGCCGAGGATGCGGGGATCACGCTGAAGGACACCCCGTCGCCACTGTTCGAGCTGCTCGTCCTGTCCCTCCTGCTGAGCACGCGGATCTCCGCCGACATCGCGGTCGCCGCAGCTCGCGAACTGTTCTCGTCGGGGTACCGGACCCCGGAGAAGATGGCCCGGGCGTCGTGGCAGAGCCTCGTCGACGCGCTGGGCCGGGGACACTACAAGCGCTACGACGAGAGCACCGCCACCCGGCTCGGGGAGGCCGGCCGGAAGGTGCTCGACGACTATCACGGCGATCTCCGCGAACTCGCCGAGAAGGCCGACTCCGACCCGGACAAGGCCGCGAAACTGCTGCAGGAGTTCACCGGCATAGGTCCGGTCGGCGCCGAGATCTTCCTGCGGGAGGTGCAGTCCGTGTGGGGCTGGGTCGCACCGCGTTTCGACCGACGGGCCCTCGACGCCGCCAAGGACCTCGGTCTTCCCGACGAGCCCGGGCGGCTCGCCGACCTCGCCGGCGGCAGGCCCGAGGTCCTCGCCGCCGCCCTGGTGCGCGTTTCACTCGACGACGCCCTGCTCAGCGCGGTCAGATCCGGGTAGCGGCGGCCTATTCTGGGATGACGGTCACCGGTATGGCAGGTTTGGGCCAGGCCGCCCCCGGATACCCGGGGAACGATCCGCGTCCGCGCCAGGCGTCGCGGACCAGAGGAGTGAGGAGTGCTGGTGTCAGCTGAGGCGATCGCTGCGGATCCGACCACGGTCGGAGTCTTTCGCATCCCGACGCTGCCACAGGCACGCGGTCCCCTGTCCGAGGCGGTGATCGACCTGCTGCGCAGCGATCCCGATACGACACCCACCGTCGACGTGACCGCAGCACTGCACGACCCGGCCCCCTACGGCGACGACCTGCAGCTCGCGCTCTACCTCTGCTACGAGATGCACTACGTCGGATTCGCCGACGCCGATGTCACGTGGGAGTGGCAGCCGGCGCTGCTGTCGCTGCGCGCCGAACTCGAGCGGCGGTTCCTGGAGGCCCTCCACCGCGACGTACCCGCGGCCGCCGAGGACGAGTCCGTGCAGGTCGAGATGGACGAACTCTGCATCGAGAACCTCGACGGCGACGGCGCGTCGTACTTCCTCCGCGACAACGGGACCTGGGAGCAATACCGCCAGATGTTCGCACTGCGGTCGCTGTATCACCTCAAGGAGGCCGATCCGCACGCCTGGGCGATCCCGCGACTACGCGGGCAGGCCAAGGCGTCTTTCGTCGCAGTCGAATTCGATGAGTTCGGCGGGGGTCGCGGTCGTGCCGTGCACCAGGAGCTCTTCGCCGACCTGCTCCGCGCGTCGGAGCTGTCCGCCGACTATCTCGGCTACCTCGACTCCGTCCCCGCCGCCGCCCTGACGCCGGTGAACCTGATGTCGCTCTTCGGTCTTCACCGCCGCTACCGCGGTGCGGCCGTCGGACACCTCGCGGCCACCGAGATCACCTCACCGCCCGGGTCCCAGCGACTCCTCGCCGGACTCGAACGGCTCGACGCACCCGAGGCCTGCCGGCACTTCTACCGCGAACACGTCGAGGCCGACGCGGTCCACGAGCAGATTCTGCGCACCGACGTGGTCGGCGACCTCGTCCGAACGGATCCGAGCGCCGAGGCCGACGTCATCTTCGGGATCCGCGCCTTCTTGTTCGTGGAGGACGCACTCGAAGCACACGTGATGGGTGCTTGGGAACGCGGCGAGAGCGCTTTCCCCGGGATCTAGAAGAACGAACTAGTCAGCCGAGCGCCGACGTCGCTTGCGATGACTCGTGTCGCACAGCGGATAGTTCTTGCTGCGACCGCACGCGCAGATGGCGACCATGAAGCGGTCGGACTGCACACGGCAGCCATCCGGTAGTTCGATGTCGACCGGCCCTTCGACGAGCACCGGTCCTCCGCGGACGACCCGCACCGCGGTGCGCTCGGTGCCCGCGCCGTTCTCGGTTCGCGCCACGGTGACGTCCTCCAGGGTCATGCCGAATGCTCCGTGTCAGTAGTGTGACCCTCTGCCGGCTCCCCGTCGACCTTCCGGTCGCCCGGTGCGACGGCTGCGATGCCGACCAGTCGCTCGACGCGGCATCCGCGCTCGAGCAGTCCGCGTTCCTCGAGCCACTCGGCCCGGGCGGTCATGACGGGACCGAACGGGATGAACCGCTCCGAGACGACCTCGGCGTGCAGACCGGCGGCATGAAGAGCCCGCAGCGACGCCTCCTCGTCGGCGAACTCGGAATGCACCAGCAGGAACGCTCCGCCGGGACGCAGCAGCGTCGGGACGTGTGCACACAGGAGGTCCAACACCGCCCGACCGTCGAGGCCCGCATCCCAGGCATGCGACGGTCCCGCCGGGTGATAACGGGGATCGTCGACCGGGGGGGTCGGTACGTAGGGAGGGTTGCAGGTCACGACGTCGTACTGCCCGACGTGACGGGTCAGATCTCCGTGTTCGACGGTGATGGACACCCCCGCCGATCTCGCGGACCGGCGCGCATACGCGACCGCGTCGGCGGAGGCGTCGACGGCGGTGACCTCGGCGGCGCCCCGACCAGCGGCTGCGATGGCGATCGCACCGCTGCCGGTACACAGGTCGAGGACGCGTTTGCCGTCCACTCCCAGGGAGTGCACCAGGTCGATGAGCAGCTCGGTGTCCTGCTGGGGCAGATAGACCTCGCCGACCGCGGAGGCGGCGACCGTGGCTCGCGGCGATGCGGGCGATGCGGATGTCAGCGTCACCAGTGCATCGTTCCCGCCGGGGAGCCGCACGAAACCTCAGCCGGGTGTGGCCGAGGCGCGATTTGGTTCGGCGACATCGATGCCGGCCTCCTGCCAGGCGTCGCGCAACGCCTCAGCCCCCTTCAGTCGTACCCAGGCCGCCTCGTTCGCCGTGATCGGCACCGCCCGCAACAGACGGACGGAATCCATGGGGTCGGGCAACTCGACCTCGCCGAGTTCGTCGTCGGACAGCAACACCGCGGTGCAGGTGGCGCCGTCCCAGAGCGGTTCGCCCAGGTCGACGAGGGCGTCGGCGTCGAGGATCAGCCCCTCGACGGCGGGTGCGGCCGCCAGCGTCGCCAAGCGCCTGTGCAGACCGGGGAGCGGCGAACCCGCCCGCATGCGTACCACCAGTTCGGCCCGCGGCCCCCGCACCGGGTCGGCGTGGAGGTCGGTCGGATCGGTCATCGGGTGGCGTGCACACCCCGACGTGACGTACACCAGCTCACCGGGGGCGGAGTCGCCGAGCACGAACCGCAGGACGTCGATCGGCTCCACACCGAGGAACGTCACCGACGCTCGTTGTGGTTCGGCGCCCAGCCGTTCCCTGACATGTCGCCCGACGAGTTCGGTCACCGCTTCAGTCACGTCCGTCAGGCTACCGAGAAGACTGTGACCGATTTGAGCCCTCGTCTAGCCTGGAGCAATGGTCCGGGTTCTGGCGGTCGCCGACGAGGTGGTGGACTCTCTCACCTTCGGCATCGGGATCGAGGGGCGTCCCGACCTCATCCTCGGCGCGGGCGACCTCCCGTTCGACTATCTCGAGATCCTCGCCTCGCTGTGCGACGCACCCTGTGTCTACGTCCCCGGCAACCACGACCGTGAACTCCGCGGCTACCACCGCGGACGCACCGGGTGGACCCGTGCGGGCCTACCCACCGTGGATCCCGGTCCGCGCGGCGGGATCAACGCCGACGGTCGGACGGTGACGGTCGCCGGACTGCGGATCAGCGGTCTCGGCGGAAGCCGGCGATACAACGGCGGCACAAACCAGTACACCGACACCCAGCAACGACTCCGGTCGATGCGTCTGCGCTGCGGAAACGTTCTGTCGAGGCCCGTCGGTCCGGGTCGGGGCGGCACCGACATCCTGCTCACCCACAGCCCGGCGCGCGGGGTCGGCGATGGCGACGACACCCCGCATCAGGGTTTCGACTGTTTCCACCCGCTCGTGCATGCGTTGCGCCCGACGCTACTGGTGCACGGGCACGTCCATCCCTACGGCAGCAAGTCGCGCGATCTGCCGATCGGCGAGACGACGACGTCGATGAACGTCGTGGGCTTCTGCCAGTTCGACATCGATCCGGCGAGCCGGAACGTCGAGATCGTGAGACGCAGACATGGCGCGTGACACCGGATTCCCCGACGCCGACGCCGGCAACGACTTCGCCCGGCTGCGCCGCCAGGCCGAACGTGCCCGTCTCGCACAGTGGTTCATGCGTCAGCCGGCGGACGTCAACACCATCCTGCCGTTCGACGAGGTCGTCGCGGCGCTCGGGGCGACGGGCAAGACCGTACTCGGACTCCAGGTCGTCGAGGTGTCCTCGATCGTCGGAAGCTTCGACCGCACCAAGGATTTCGACCGCTACTTCCGCCCCACCTCGTCGCGGCTGCGGGAACGGTGGCAGCGGATCGCCGCCGCGCAACGCCGCGGTGAGTCGGTGCCGCCGGTTCAGCTCTACCGGGTCGGCTCGATGCACTTCGTCATCGACGGCCATCACCGTGTGTCGATCGCCATCGCCCGCAACCTGACCACCATCGACGCCTATGTGACCGAGATCCACACACGAATCTCACCGGAGGGCATCAACGCACCGTCGGACCTGATCCTCAAGGATCACCGCCGGCTGTTCCTGTCGCGGGTGCCGCTCGAGGGTGCGCAGGCCGAGGCCATCACCCTGACCGACCCGTTCGACTACGCCGAACTCGCGGAGAACGTGGAGGCGTGGGGTTTTCGGCTGTCTCAGGAGATCGCTGAGTTCCTGAGTCGCACCGAGGTCGCCCGGCGCTGGTTCGGCGAGGAGTTCCTGCCCGTCGTCCGCATGGCCCGCCGGGCCGGCATCCGCGACGATCTGACCAGCGACGCCGAACTGTACATGTGGGTGGCCTGCGAACGTTATCGGCTGGTACGCAGGCACATCTGGGACGAGAAGGTGTTCGACGAACTGCGCGACCACTCCCACCAGAGACGGCGGTAGTGGTCGCGCAGCGAGTCGATAACCGGGTTCAACGGCGGCGCAGCGACTCTCCCGAGCTCTGATCGAACACCGCCACCTTCGAGGCGTCGTAGAACAGCTCGGCGGTCGAACCACGGCGGACCATCGAATCCGGCGACAGGCGGGCGATGAGCTGACTGCCCCCGAGGTCGGCGCCGGAGTCGGCGGACAGCTCGGCGAGCGCGTCGCTCGACGCCCGGCTCGATCCGTCGCCGATGCCGAAGTAGGCGTAGATGTCCGAGCCCATCGATTCCAGGACTTCGATGTTCGCGGTGAACGTCGCACCCTGCCGACGCGTGGTGTCGTCGACCAGTGACGCGTCCTCGAGGTGCTCGGGGCGGATGCCGATGAGAACCTCACCGCTGCTTCCGACGTCGCCTGCACGCGACACCACGGCGCGGTGATCGTCGAGGGCGATCGTGCCGATCGCGGTCTCGATGCCGTCCGTGCCGAGGCGGCCGGACAGGAAGTTCATGGCCGGCGAACCGATGAACCCGGCGACGAACACGTTGGTCGGGTTGTTGTAGAGCTCCTGGGGCGTACCGATCTGCTGGACGTGCCCGCCGCGCAGGACGACCACACGATCGCCGAGGGTCATGGCCTCGGTCTGGTCGTGCGTCACGTAGACGGTGGTGGTCCC
The DNA here is from genome assembly GCF_009872315.1 of Gordonia sp. YY1. Lineage (NCBI taxonomy): Bacteria > Bacillati > Actinomycetota > Actinomycetes > Mycobacteriales > Gordoniaceae > Gordonia > Gordonia sp. YY1. The sequence goes on from NZ_WXYI01000009.1 coordinate 70,619, forward strand.
CAGGCGCTGCTGCAGCTGGGCGATCTCGGTCCGCATCTGCACGCGCAGCTTGGCGTCGAGGTTCGACAGCGGCTCGTCCATGAGGAATGCCTTGGGCGAGCGCACGATCGCGCGGCCCATCGCGACGCGCTGGCGCTGGCCACCGGACAGGTTGGCCGGCTTGCGGTCGAGGTACTGACCGAGATCGAGGATGCGCGCGGCCTCGTCGACCTTGGCGGCGATCTGATCCTTCGGCAGTTTCTGCAGGGTCAGCGGGAAGGCGATGTTGTCGCGCACCGACATGTGCGGGTAGAGCGCGTAGCTCTGGAACACCATCGCGATGTCACGGTCCTTGGGGGCGCGCTCGTTGACGCGCTCCCCGCCGATCCGCAGCTCGCCCGAGGTGATGTCCTCGAGGCCCGCGATCATGTTCAGCGTCGTCGACTTTCCGCAGCCCGACGGGCCGACGAGGATCACGAACTCGCCGTCGGCGATCTCGATGTCGACCCCGTCGACCGCGGTGGAGCCGTCCGGGTACTTCTTGGTGACCTTGTCCAGAACGATGTCTGCCATGGGTTATCCCTTCACGGCGCCGGAAGTCAGACCGGCCACGATTCGACGTTGGAAGAACAGCACGAAGATGATGATGGGGATGGTGATGACGACCGCGGCGGCCGAGATCGAACCGGTCGGCTCCTCGAACTGAGAGCTGCCGGTGAAGTTCGCGATGGCCACCGGTGCGGTGATCGCCCGTTCGGTCGAGGTCAGCGACAGGGCGAGAAGCAGGTCGTTCCAGGCGAAGATGAACACCAGGATCGCCGCGGTCACCACACCCGGCGCGGCCAGCGGCGCGATCACCTTGCGGAAGGCCTGCCACGGGGTGGCGCCGTCCATCTTGGCCGCCTTCTCGAGTTCCCAGGGGATCTCGCGGAAGAAGGCCGACAGTGTGTAGATCGCCAGCGGCAACGCGAAGGTGATGTACGGCAGGATCAGGCCCGGCCAGGTGTCGAAGAGACCCAGACGCCGCTCGATGTTGAACAGCGGTGTCACCAGCGAGATCTGCGGGAACATCGCGATCAGCAGCGCGGCCCCGATGAGGACCTTCTTGCCGGGGAACTCCAGTCGCGCCACGGCGTAGGCGGCCATCGTGCCCAGGATCACCGCGATCAGGGTGGTGATCAGACCGACGCCGATCGAGTTGATCAGCGCCGAGGTGAAGGCACTGGTCTCGAAGATCGACTTGTAGTTGTCGAGGGTGAACTCGGCCGGGATGAACTTCCCGTCGGTCACGCTCGACGCCGGCTTGAACGACAGGCTGATGATCCACAGCAGCGGGATGAGTGCGTACAGGATCACCAGGATGTTGGCGATCGTCCACCACGCCTTGGACTTTCCGCTCGAATTCACCGGATTACCTCCCCTCGTCGTCGGAACCCGGTGCGGCGGTGCCGAACCCCTTGATGAACACGAACGCGATGATCGCCACGCAGATGAAGATCAGGATCGAGATCGCCGATCCGACGCCCAGGTTGAACGCGCCGAACAGGTTGTCATAGCCCAGCATCGACACCGAGTAGGTGTTGTTGGACCCGCTGGTGAGAACGTAGATGTTGTCGAACACGCGGAACGCGTCGAGGGTGCGGAACAGCAGCGCGACGAGGATGGCCGGCTTCATCAGCGGAAGGATGATGCGCCACAGGCGCGTCCACGCACCGGCACCGTCGACCTGGGCGGCCTTCAGCAGGTCGTCGGGCACCAGCGCCAGGCCCGCCAGCAACAGCAGCGCCATGAACGGGGTGGTCTTCCAGACCTCGGCGAGGACGATGATCGCCAGCGACGGCCACTGTTCGGTGAGCGGCGCACTGCCGTCGGGCAGCAGGTTCGCCAGATAGCCGGTGCCGGGCGTCCACGCGTAGTACCACGAGAACGCCGCGGCCACGGTCACGATGCCGTACGGGATCAGGACGACGGTGCGGATCGTGCCGCGTCCGAAGATGGTGCGGTGCATCACCAGTGCGATGGCCATGCCGAGGACGAGCTCGATGAGCACCGACACGACCGTGATACCCACCGTGACGCCGAAGGCCGTCCACCAGTAGTTGTCGGTCAGCACCGTCGCGTAGTTCGAGAACCACACGAACTCCCGCTCTCCGGGCGCGGACAGGCTCATCTTGTTCAGCGAGAGCCAGACCGCGTAGATGATCGGATATCCGGTCACCAGCAGCATCATCAGCGCGGCGGGCGCGACGAGCCAGAAGGCCAGCCGCCGCTCGGCCGTCTTGCCCTCACTGCGCTTGCGGGGCTTCGGTGCCGCTTCATCGCGGCGTCGTTCGGCCACCGCGGTGGCGGCTGCCGATGACCGTGCCACGCCGACGGATCCGGGATTCGACCCGACCGGGTTCGCGGGCGCCGAACCGACCCGGGCCGAACCGGGTGGAACCTCGTGGCGTCCTCCCGGTGGCGCCTTCCACAACTCGTCGGAGTGCACGGGCGGGCTGTCCCCCACGATGGGGATCGGGCCGGTCTGGGCGGGCGCATCGTCGGGCAGCGCATGACGGCCGGGGCGGAACGCGGACTCGTCGGCGGAGTCGTCCTCGTTCGGTGCGCGCCCGCCCGGAGTGTTCCCGCCGGGTGTGTTGTGATCGGTCACGGAACCAACCCTTCCCCGTCGATTGCCTTCTGGACGGCCTCGGCGAGTTCGTCCACCAGTGTTTCCGGATCCCACGCCCCGACCGGACTCAGCTTTGCTTGCAGCAGCGTCGAGATCGCCTGGTAGTCAGGAGACTTCGGACGAATCGCAGCATGGTCGGGTTCGAGCTGACGCTTGATTTCCTGCGCCATCGGATAGGCGAGGCGGAAATCTGCGTCGTCGTAGATGGATTCGATCACCGGGGGCGGACCCGCGTTGAGCGAGAAGTTCTTCTGCGACGCCTCGCTCGTGATGCACTCGGCCGCACGGAAGGCCAGGTCCGGCTGCTCGGAGGTGCTGGCGACGGCGATGTTGATCCCACCGAGGGTCGTCTTGGTGGGCAGGCCCTCGAAGCCCGGGTACGGGGCGAAGTCGAAGACCTTCTGCATCTCCCGGTTGAGCGGGAGCACATCCCGGTCGGACGGCGGATTCTCGCTGTCGGCGTACAGGTCGGCGTACTTCGTAAGGTCCAGGAACGGGACGGATCCCGCGACGGCGTTCTCGCGCATGCCGGGGAACACGAAGGGCCAGTTGACCTCATAGAGCGCCTCACCGCTCTCCATGCCCAGGCGGGCGGCACCCTCGTCGGAGTTGGTCAGCGACGGGTCGGCGCCCGGTGCGGTGGCCACCGCCTTGAGTGTCCGGAGGGCGCGGACCGTGGCCGCGCGATGCTCCGGAGTGTCGTTGAGCGTGACCTTGTCGGGGTTCTCGGGGTCGACGACCTGGCCGCCGGCACTGACGAGTACCGAGTTGAACCAGACCATCAGGCCCTCATATTGCCTGCCCTGCACCATGATGTAGGTCGGTCCGCCGTTGCGGCCGCTGACCAGTGCATCCTCGAGCATCCCGTCCCATGTCGAGGCGGGACGACGGCGGTCGACCTTGTCCTGCAGCACATCCTTGCGGTACCAGAGCAACTGGGTGTTGGTGGAGAACGGGATGGCGTAGAGGCGTTCGCGCTCATCCTCATCCGTCTTCCACACCGCGGTGTCGAGCGGACCGCCGAGGGTCCGCGCGGACACCTCCGCGGCCATCGCGTCGGGCACCGGGACCATCCAGCCCGCGTCGGCGAACTCAGCGGTCCACACCACGTCCATGCCCATGAGGTCGAGCCCGGAATCGTTGCCGGCGAGGCGGCGGGCCAACTGCAGCCGCTGATCGTCGGCACCCTTCGGCAGGGGCGTCGTGACGATCTTGTACTCACCGTTGGATTCGGCGGAACACTTGTCGCCGATCGCGGCGAAGGTGTCGGCACCGTCGGCGGGTGGATAGAAATTCAGTACGCCCGCTTCATATCCCGAGCCGCACGCCGACAGCACGGGGAGCGCCGCGGCCGCGGCGACCGCCGCCGCGAGGACCTTTCGCCTTACGCGACTTGTGGTTCGATACCTGCTGACCCTGCTCCGCACGCAGCCTCCTCGATGTCGTACGCGGCGGAGTACCCGAGGTGCTCCGCCGTGAGCGTCCGAGGTGCAACGCTATACGTCACGATTCGTGACATGCAACACATTCGGCATGGGCGTGCCACTCCGTCGCCGATTGTGATCGCCCCGTGTCCGCCGACGGTCGAGACCTCACATCGTCAGGCGCGCGAGCATGTCGCGGGCTTTCTCTGCACTTTTGGGATCGCAGAGGACGTCGTAACGGCCGGCGACGAGCTGCATGGTCGACGCGAAGTCGCGCTGGCCGCGTGTCGCAGCATACGGAATCGTCGCCGAGATCACACCGAAGACCATGCCGCCGACGAGACCGACCAGGATCGGCCCCAGGGGCGAACCGGCGAAGACGAGTGAGACCAGGATGCCGAAGAAGAGGCCGAGCCAGGCCCCCGAGACCAGACCTCCGCCGATCACCTTGCCCCACGTCAGGCGTCCGATGACACGCTCGACCTGCATGAGGTCGACGCCCACGATCGTGACGTCCTCGACGGAGAAGTTCTCGTCGGACAGATAGTCCACCGCCCGCTGCGCCTCGGCGTAGGTGCTGTAGGAGCCGATCGGCCACCCCTTGGGCGGCGTCGGCAGTCCCGGCGTCTCCCGACCCGGGCGCATGGGATTCGTCATTTCGGGACCTCCCTGTGAAGTCGAGTCTGCTGTTCCGCGCTCGCCGACGGCGTTGGCCGAACCGATGGCACTACCCTTACTCCCATGTCGTCGGTGAGCAAGGTGTTCGTGGCCAGATTAGTCGGGTTGGCCGTCCTTGGTCCCGATGGTGAATCCATCGGGCGGGTCCGCGACGTGGTGATCTCGATCCGATTGTCGGGTCAACAACCACGCGCACTCGGCCTCGCGGTCGAATTGACCACCCGCCGAAGGATTTTCGTTCCCATGCTGCGCGTCACCGGGATCGAACCGCAGGCGGTGACCCTCAACACCGGCACGGTGAGCCTGCGGAAACTGCATCTTCGCCCCGGCGAGGCCCTGGCGATCGGCCAGATCCTCGACACCCGGGTCCGGGTCACCGACCCGGACCTGCCCGAACTCGCCGACGCCGACGTGACGGTGGTCGATCTCGGCATCGAACGCACCCGCACCCGGGACTGGGTCGTGTCGCGGGTCGCCATCCGCGCGGGCCGACGCGGTCTGCGCCGGCGTCACGAGACCCACGTCGTGGAATGGTCCAGCGTCCAGGGCATCACCCAGTCCGCCCTCGACCTGCCCGGCCAGGGCGTCGCCCAGGCGCTGATGCAGTTCGAGGGGATGCGCCCGGCCGACGTGGCCAACGCGCTCCGGGAGCTGCCGGCCAAACGACGTGGTGAGATCGCCTCGGCGCTCGAGGACGAGCGGCTCGCCGACGTGCTCCAGGAACTGCCACCCGACGATCAGACGGCGATGCTCACCGCCCTGGGTCGCGATCGGGCCGTCACCATTCTCGAGGAGATGGACCCCGACGACGCGGCCGACCTCCTCGGCGAGCTCCCCGACACCGAGGCCGAGGCGCTGCTCGAGGAGATGGACCCGGAGGAATCCGAACCGGTCCGTCGACTGCTGCTGCACTCCCCTGACACCGCCGGTGGTGTGATGACCTCCGAACCGATCATCGTCACCGCGTCGACGACGATCGCCGAGGCACTCGCACGCGTCCGCAACCCCGACCTCACCCCCGCTTCGGCGAGCATCGTGTTCGTCGTGCGTCCCCCGACCGCGACGCCGACGGGCAAGTATCTCGGCTGTGTGCACCTGCAGGCCCTGCTGCGCGAGCCGCCGGCCCACCTGGTCGGCGGAATCCTCGACACCGACCTCGCGCAATTACACCCGGAAGACTCGCTGGAGACGATGACGCGCTATTTCGCGACCTACAACCTCGTCTGCGGCCCGGTGGTCGACGAGGCCGGCCACCTGCTCGGCGCCGTCAGCGTCGACGACCTCCTCGACGAGATCCTGCCGCGCGACTGGCGTGAGACCGAACCCGAGGACGTCGACAAGCGGACCGGCGCCGGCGCGCAGGTGAGGATCCGATGAGCGAGCAGGGCGGTCGCAAACTCGACATCCCCAGCACCAGGCGCACCATCTCGTTCAACCTCGATTCCGACGTCGTCGGGATGTACAGCGAACGTGTCGCCCGGTTCCTGGGCACGGGCCGGTACCTGCTGATCCAGACCGTCATCGTCGTGGTGTGGATCGCGCTGAACCTGGTCGCGGTGACGATCCGGTGGGACCCGTATCCGTTCATCCTGCTCAACCTCGCGTTCTCCACGCAGGCGGCCTACGCCGCGCCGCTGATCCTGCTGGCCCAGAATCGTCAGGAGAACCGGGACCGCGTGGCGCTCGAGGAGGATCGGATGCGGTCGGCGCAGACCAAGGCCGACACCGAGTTCCTCGCGCGTGAGCTGGCCGCCGTCCGCCTGGCCGTCGGCGACACGGTGACGCGCGACTACCTGCGCAAAGAACTCGACGAGCTACTCGATGAGCTGACCGAACGGTTCGGTGCACGCAACGAAGCCTCGGACGACGCGGACGGCGTCGAGAAGTCCCGTTGAGCGGACCACGTCTCCAGGAGGTCCCGGCACCGCCCGATACCACTCCGTGACGTCACTCCAGTAACTTCTCTCCCATGGGTTTGCCGCCGTAACTTCTCGCGGCGCAGCGACGAAGTGAGTGACGACGAGTAAATGCGGAGTTCGCCATTGGGTCATCAGACCCAATATGTATGGTGGGTCACAGTTCGGCCGGATCCCGGTGTCGGTCACGACGCCAGACCCGGTTCGGACACATCCGCTCTCGGCTCCAGGCCGTGCGGCCGGAGCGGGCAATCACTGCGTCCTCGGGGGGCAGACGTGTGGTGTTGTGACAACGGAGTACATGTGATCGAGAAATCGGTGCTGGCGAACCGCCGGGGCGGTGGCCGATGAGCCCGCTGAACCTGGTGCGCCGCCGTCGTGGGCCGCAGCGTCCCCTGCACTTCCCGCGGCGAGCCGCGACGATCGTCGTCGGTGGCGCACTCGTCGGCACGATGGTGCTGGGCACGGCGTCATCGAGTGCGCACGGCGTGCTCGCCGCAGCGACCCCCGAACCCGAGGCCCCGGTCGTCGTCGCAGATGTCGTGCCGGGTTCGCCCGTGACGCTCCTGGGTTTCGCGCCGCCGCCGGAGAAGCCTGCCGCCGCGCTTCCCGCGCCGCAGTTCCGACTCGCGAACGATCTCCCCTCCGGTCCTCTCGGCATCCCCGGCGTGGTCCTGCAGGCCTACAAGCTCGCCGCGAACCGGGTCGGCGTCGAGAGTCCCCAGTGCAAGCTGCCCTGGTTCCTGCTCGCCGGCATCGGCCGCATCGAGTCCAATCATGCGAGCAACGGTTCGGTCGACCAGTACGGCACCACCATCAACCCGATCGCCGGGCCCGTGCTCGACGGTTCCCTGGCCGGCAACGCGGTCATCAAGGACACCGACGGTGGACGCATCGACGGCGACCCCGGGCACGACCGGGCCATGGGACCGATGCAGTTCATCCCCAGTACCTGGGCGTCCTGGGGCTCCGATGCAAACGGCGACGGCAAGTCCGACCCCAACAACATCTTCGACGCCACCTACTCTGCGGGACGCTACCTGTGCGCCGGGGTCAGCGACATCATGAGCGAGGGCACCCGCGTCGCGGCGGTGCTCCGGTACAACCGCTCGATGGAGTACGTCGCGAACGTACTCGGCTGGGCCGGCGCCTACGCCACCGGCGTCATGCCGACCAACCCGATCCCGGAGGCGAAACGCAAGGCGTCGAGTTCGTCGAGCAAGAGCAAGTCGAGTTCCTCCTCGTCCTCCACGCCGCCGTCGGGTCCGTCGTCCTCGTCGCCGTCGGTACGCAGGCCCGCACCGCCGCCGCAGAACTGTTTCATCGTGTGCCTGCCGACGATCACCCTGCCCGGACAGGTGCCCCCGCCGCCGCCCAAGAAGCAGGCTCCGGTGACCAAGAAGGCCCCGCCGGAGAACCGGTCGGGACCGGCGACGACACCGGTGCCCGTTCGCTGATCCGGCACCGCACGACCGCCTGCCGGGACCACCACCGTGGTCCGTCGGCGGCGCCGGTAGGCTGGACCAGATGACAACAGGAGTCGCGCCCACGGAATCGGCAGTTCGCGCCGCCCTGGGCAAGGTCAAGGATCCGGAGATCGGCAAGCCCATCACCGACATCGGGATGGTCAAGTCGGTCACCGTCAACGACGATGCGAGCGTCGACGTCGGGGTGTATCTGACGACGTCGGGGTGTCCCCTGCGCACCGAGATCGTCCAGCGGGTGGAGACCGCCGTCGCCGATGTCGCCGGTGTCGGTGCGGTGCGCGTCGAACTCGACGTGATGGACGACGAGCAGCGCACCGAGTTGCGCAAGAAGCTGCGCGGGGACAAGGCCGAACCGGTCATCCCTTTCGCCCAGCCCGGGTCCCTGACCCGCGTCTACGCCGTCGCATCCGGTAAGGGTGGCGTCGGAAAGTCCAGCGTCACGGTCAATCTCGCGGCCGCACTGGCCGAGCGCGGACTCAGCGTGGGTGTCCTCGACGCCGACATCTACGGCCATTCCGTCCCCCGGATGCTGGGCAGTGACGCCAAGCCCACCCAGGTGGAGCGGATGATCATGCCGCCCATCAGCCACAACGTGCGATTCATCTCCATCGGCCAGTTCACCGAAGGCAACACCCCGGTCACCTGGCGCGGACCCATGCTGCACCGCGCGCTGCAGCAGTTCCTCGCCGACGTCTACTGGGGCGACCTCGACGTCCTGCTCCTCGACCTGCCCCCGGGCACCGGCGATGTCGCGATCTCCATCGCGCAGCTGATCCCGGGTGCGGAGATCCTCGTGGTCACCACACCGCAGCAGGCCGCCGCCGAGGTCGCCGAGCGCGCCGGTGCGATCGCGCTCCAGACCCGCCAGAAGATCCTGGGCGTCGTGGAGAACATGTCCTGGCTCGAGCTCCCCGACGGCACCCGCATGGAGCCGTTCGGCTCGGGTGGTGGCGAGCAGGTCGCCGAACGCCTCACCCGTGCGGTGGGCGCACCCGTGGAGCTCTTGGGTCAGGTCCCGTTGGAGACCGCACTGCGCGAGGGCGGCGACGCGGGTGTTCCGGTGGTCTTGTCGGCCCCCGACTCCCCCGCCGGCTCAGCGCTGCGGTCGATCGCCGCGAAACTCGCCGTCCGCAAGCGCGGACTGGCCGGGATGAGCCTCGGGCTCGACACCGTCCGCCACTCCTGAGGAGTTCCGATCAGGTCGCGTCCCAGTCGGTGACGGCGGGACGGCCACCTGTACGACGCTCTGCCGGTGCAGTGTCGGACGACGGCTGTGCCGGGGTGTCGGTGTTCTTGTCGAGCGACATCGGCGCCGACACCGGCTTGATCGGTGGCGCCGGGGTGGTGCTGCGATCGACGGTGGTGGCGTCCTCGCCCAGGCGGAACAGCGAGTCGTCGCCGTCGAGAAGGTGCTTGGTGACGATCGAACGCGGCGTCATCCCCCGCAGCTCGTTCAGGTCCGCGAGAGGTTTGCGCAGATCCTCGAACTCCGGACCGAGTTCGTCCTTGAGCTGGTTGGTCGCACCGGTCGCATAGTCGCGGACTTTGCGGAGCGACTGCATCGACCAGGACACCGCGCCCGGGAGTCGTTCGGGCCCGAGGATGACCAGGGCGGCCACGACCAGGATCGCGATCTCGCCCCATCCGATACTGCTGAACATCTGCCTCGTCCCGGTGTCAGTCGCTCGCCGGCGTGATGGTGCCGTTGAACGTACGCCCGTCCCGCCAGTACTGGAACGGGATCTCTTCACCGATCTTCGCGGTCCGGACCGCGACATTCAACTCGTCGGCGCTCTCGATGGGCCGGTTGTTCAACGAGGTGATGACGTCGTTCTCGCGAACTCCGGCGCGTTCGGCCGGTCCGCCGGACACCACATTGCGCACCTGGGCGCCCAGGACACGCTCGTTGCGGACCGAGCTCGCGTTGATGCCGATCTGGGGGTGGTTGACCTTGCCGTCGCGGATGAGGGCTTCGGCGATGGGCTTGGCCTCGTCGATCGGGATGGCGAATCCGAGCCCGATCGAGCCGCCGCCGGCACCGAGCCGACCCGCGGTGTTGATGCCGACGACCTTGGCGTCGCCGTTCACCAGCGGACCGCCGGAGTTGCCGGGGTTGATCGCCGCGTCCGTCTGGATCGCGTCGATGACCGCGTCGGTGTCGGATTCGGCGTCGGGCGTGAGCGCCACCGCGCGGTTCGTGGCACTGACGATGCCGCTCGTCACCGTCCGGTTGAGCCCGAGCGGCGATCCGAAGGCGACGACCTCCTCGCCGATCTGCAGGTCCGCGGAACTACCGAGGACCGACACGGTGGGATTCCTCACGTTCTCGACCTTGAGCACCGCGAGGTCGGTCTTGGGGTCACGTCCGACGATGCGTGCCGGGACACGCTGACGGTCGAAGAAGACGACCTCGAGCTTGGCGCTCTTGTCGTTCGCGGCCATCGAGATCACGTGGTTGTTGGTGAGGATGTACCCCGCCTTGTCGATGACGAAGCCCGAACCGGTCGAATAGGCCCCCGACGCCCGGACGTCGATGGCGACCACGGATTTCTCGACGGAACGCGCCACCTCGGCGATCGGCGAACGCGGCTCCGAACCGTTTCCGGGGTCGTCGGTGGACAGCTCCACGGAATCGGTGGTCAGCGGCGCCGCGACCTCGGCGGTCCACCGCCCCATCAGACCGCCGACGACGGCGATGAGCAGCGCGATGATCGCGAGCGCCGCGAGCGCGCTCCAGCTGATGCGGTTGCCCAGCAACACATCCCGGACGCCGAGTTTCGGGCCGGGGTCGGTGGCCGGCGTCGAGGCGCTGGTCGGCAGGGCGGGATCGACGAGCCGCGCGGGGCTCTCCGGATCACGCCAGGGGTCGTTGCGCGGCGGCTCGTCCTCGGTCTGGCCGTAGGTGGCGAGCGGATCGCGCTGGAGGGTCTCGTCAGAGCCGGGCGGACGCCCGAATGCCTCGGCGAGGACGGGGTCCGGGTCGGCGACGTGCGGTTGCGGCGCGGAATGGCTGCCGGCATCGGCGGCGAACGAACCGCGCACTCCCGAGGGCCGGCCGAAGACCTGCGCCGTTGCCGGCGATACGGGGGCGTGCCGCGGCCGCCCGGGCGTCAGCCGTTGCGAGTGTGGGGGTTCTTCGCGACGCGCGAACTCCGCGTCACCGCCGGGAGTCGAGGTGTCCTCGCCCTGGGGTCCGGTTCCGTCGGTCACGTTCACCTACCCCGACGGCGGAAGTTACGGCCGCGGCCGGTGTCGCGCATGAGCGGGTTCACGGGCGGGCGCATCGCCTCGCGGGCGCCTGGGATGCCGTCGGTCGGGGTGTCCGAGCCGAGGTCGATCTCGCGGGTCGGGATCTGAGAGAGCGCTCCGAGCAGCGAGGCGGGCACCGACACCTGGCCGGACTCGCGCAGGCGGGTACGGGCCAGGGACTGGGCGTCGACCGCCGCCACACACTCCGGGCAGAGCGCCAGATGGTGGGTGGCGCGAGCATGCGCCGACATACCGAGCTCACCGTCGACGAAAGCGGCGACCGCCTCGGGGGCGAGATGTTCGGTCGGGGCGAAACGGCGTCCACCGGCGGTGCCCGGCGCGCGATAGCCGCGGTTGGGCAGGAAGGACGACGGGGCCGGAGTCCACGAGTCGGCACCCCAGGAGGATCGCCGGCGACGAAGATTGGGGGTCGGGGGCTCGACACCGCCGCCCGGGGTCGGACGCCCGCGATCGCCGTCCATCATCGTCGGTCACCCCTCTCCACGACGTGTCCGCCGTACTCCGTTGTCATCACCTCTGCCGAGTCTGCTCGCCACGGTACTCACCGTCGGCGGGCTGTGCCGCCGCACGGGGTGTGACCGGGGCCGCACGCAACGTCTCAGCTTATCCGAGTCAGACAACGACGCTCATCGACTCGTGGTTCCCGAGCCTGACGAGCCGGGGATCGTCAGCTGTGCGCGCCGATCGCGACCGAACGGCTGCTGGTGTGCCCCTGGGCGGCCAGCGCGTCGCGGATGCTCTGGCGGCCACGGTGGATGCGACTGCGGACGGTGCCGAGCTTGACACCCAGGGTCGCGGCGATCTCCTCGTAGGACAGCCCCTCGATGTCACACAGGACGACGGCGGCGCGGAAGTCGGGCGCCAGCGAGTCGAGGGCGCGCTGCAGATCCGGGTCGAGGTTGGTGGCGTCGAAGATCTGCTGGGGGTCGGGGGTGTCGGCCGGCACGCGGTCGTACTCCTCGGGCAATGCCTCCATGCGGATCTTGCTGCGGCGGCGGACCATGTCGAGGAACAGGTTGGTGGTGATGCGGTGCAACCAGCCCTCGAAGGTGCCGGGGCGGTAGTTCGACAGCGATCGGAACACCCGGATGAAGGTCTCCTGCGTGAGATCCTCGGCGTCGTGCTGATTCCCCGACAGGCGGTAGGCCAGGCGGTAGACGCGGTCGGCGTGCTCGCGCACCAGTTCATCCCATGACGGCATCAGCAGTTCGTCGCCGGTGGCGTCGAAACCTGCGGTGCCCGCCGGAACGGCGGGCACTTCGTCGGTGGAATCGCGGGAATCGGTCATGGTGGGTGGTCGGTTCCTCTCTCGTGAACACAGCCCGGTGACCCAGAGCACTCACCGTGTCGAACAACGTCGCACCGGTCCGGTATTCCCAACGCGCCGGGGCTTCACACCGACTCGCCGGGCAGTACCGTCAACCGGACGCACTCACCCTCTCGTATCGGAGTGTGGTCGCCGTATGAGTCCCCTGAGTGTTCCCTGAGGATGTGACGGGCTCCGACCGCGGCCCGGGATTCGCCCAGGTCGGCGTGCCATGTCCGCGTTGACCGGGCCTGCGGTCTAACCTCGACGCGTGACCGAGTCAACCCCGTCCGCCGGCCCCGATCTGATCGCCTACGCCGAGTCGGCGATCGTCGAGGACGACGCCGTCATCGCCGCCCGTGCCCGCGCAGAGGAACTGGGTGCCACGCCCGTGAGCCCAGCGGTCGGTGCGCTGCTCGCACTCCTGGCCCGCACCGCCGACGCCAAGGCCGTGGCCGAGATCGGCACCGGCACCGGCGTGAGCGGTCTGTGGTTGCTCAACGGCATGGCCGCCGACGGGGTCCTGACCACCATCGACCCCGAACCCGAGCACCATCGTGCGGCGCGGGCGTCGTTCGCCGGGGCCGACATCTCCCCCGGCCGCACGCGCCTGATCAACGGCACACCCACCGACGTGCTGCCGCGTCTCTCGGACACGTCCTACGACCTGGTCTTCATCGACGGTCCCTTGCTGGACCTGCCGCGGTTCGTGACCGAGGCCGTCCGCATGCTGCGCGACGGCGGTGTCGTCGTGGTGCACAACGCGACGGCCGACGGCACCGTGGGCGATCCGTCCCGCACCGACCCGCCGACCGCGGCCGCGCGCGAGGCGGCCCTGCTGATCGCCGACGACGAGCGCCTCCTGCCGGTCGTGATCCCGCTCGGGCCCGGTGTGCTCGCGGCGGTCAAGACCCGCTGACCACAACGCAAACCCACCCATTTTCGGCAGATCCGCCCCCTGAGGGGGTGCTGGGTTTGCCGAAAAAGGGTGGGTTTGCGGGGTCTCACACGCGCGCCGAGTTCGCGAGGCGCCTCACACGTCAGTCGAGAAGCGGATTCCGTTGTCGGGGATCTCGATTCCCGGCCACACGCGTGCGCCGCGCAGGAGTTCGCAGCGCGCACCGATGTCCGCGCCGTCGCCGATGACGGTGTCGCGGATCAGTGCCCGCGGACCGATTCGTGCGCCGAAACCGATGATCGAGCGCTCGACGACCGCACCGGCCTCGATGACCGCGCCGTCGAAGACCACCGCACCGTCGAGGCGGGCGCGGGGCCCGACCTCCGCGCCTCGGCCGACGACGGTGCCGCCGATCAGCAGGGCACCCGGGCCGACGCCGGCACCCTCGTGGACCAGCGACTCGCCGTGGCGATCACCGAGCGCCGGTGACGGTGCGATGCCGCGCACCAGGTCGGCCGAGCCGCGGACGAAGTCCTCCGGGGTGCCCATGTCGCGCCAGTAGGCGTGGTCGACGTGGGCGTGGACGTGCTTGCCCTCGGTGAGCAGGCGCGGGAAGACCTCGCGCTCCACCGAGACGGGCACGCCATACGGGATCGACTCGATGATCTTGCGGTTGAAAACGTATGTGCCGGCATTGATCTGATCTGTCGGCGGGTCCTGGGTCTTCTCCAGGAAGGCGGTGACGCGGCCGTCGCCGTCGGTCGGCACGCAGCCGAACGCGCGCGGATCGCTCACCCGGACGAGGTGGATGGTCACGTCGGCGTCGGCCGCGCGATGGCTGTCGATGACGTCGCGCACATCGGTGCCGCCGAGCACGTCGCCGTTGAACACGACGATGGTGTCGGCGGTCAGCTCGTCGAGGACGTTGCGGATGCCGCCGCCGGTGCCGAGCGGCTCGTCCTCGGTGACGTAGCGCAGACGCAGGCCCAGTTTGGAGCCGTCGCCGTAGTACTCGCTGAACACCTCGGCCTTGAACGAGGTACTGAGGACGACGTCGCGGATCCCGGCCGCGTGGATGCGCGACAGCAGGTGCGTGAGGAAGGGCAGGCCCGCGGTGGGCAGCATCGGCTTGGGCGCCGAGAGCGTGAGCGGACGGAGCCGGGTGCCCTTGCCGCCGACGAGGACGACCGCCTCGACGCCCTCGGCAACAGGCGCCGATCCGCCGACGGACGCGCGCCCCACCGACTCGCGCACGGTGTACTGATCCACTTGATCGGTCCCTTCTTCGTGATGTCCGGTATTCACTTCAGCACTCATCCGTTGTCTTCGCTCGTCGAGGTGTTCTCCGTCGACGTGGTCCGGCGGGCCGCTCGGACCGCAAGACGCGACCGCGCGGCCAGGCCGACGCGCAGCGCGAGCCGCAGCGGTGCACGCCACACACCGGGGTTGCGGTCGGCCTGGAACCGATAGGCACTCTCGTGGTGTGCGGGCAGCATCTTCTCGGGGTTCCGACCGGCGCTGTGCCCCTTGGTGTGCACGATCTCGGCCGAGGGGACATAGACGTTCTGCCAGCCGGCCTTGCCCAGGCGGTCGCCCAGGTCGACGTCCTCCATGTACATGAAATAGCGGGGGTCGAAGCCGCCGACGGCGTCGAAGGCCTCCCGTCGAACCAGCAGGCACGACCCCGAGAGCCAGCCGACGGCCCGTTCCGACGGCGCCTCGTCGTCGGCGCGATAGGCCGCGGTCCACGGATTCTTTTTCCACACCGTGCCGAGGATGGCGTGACCGGTGCCGGAGACGAGGTCGGGAACGCGTCGCGCCGACGGGTAGATGGTGCCGTCGGGTTCCCGGATGAGCGGTCCCAGCGATCCCGCACGCGGCCAGCGCCGCGCAGCGTCGAGGAGTTCGTCGATCGAGCCCGGCTTCCACTCGACGTCCGGGTTGGCGATGAGCACGAACTCGATGTCGGGATCGATCTCGGCGACCCCGCGGTTCATCGCGCGGCCGTAGCCGAGGTTGCCGCCGGTGCGGACCAGTTTCACCGACTCGTAGTCCTTCTCGGCCTGTTCGGGTGCACCGTCGTCGGAGCCGTTGTCTGCGATGACGACCTGCGGCATCACATCGGTCACGGCGTCGAGACTGCGAAGGAATGTCGCGAGGTGATCACCGGAGAAGTAGGTCACCGTGACGACGGCTAGCTGAGCGGGCACCGGCTCAGGGTAACGAACCGCCCGGCTCGACGATCGACGCGTGCAGCGCGGCGCGCCAGTCCCGTAGCGGCGTCAGCCCCGCCGCGGCCCAGGAGCGTCCGGAGAGCACCGAATACGCCGGACGCGGTGCCGGGCGCCGGAACTCCGCCGTGGTGGTGGGCAGCACGCGTGAACGTTCGGCGCCGACCTCCTCGAAGACGGCCGCCGCCACCTCGAACCACGTCGCGCGGCCCGCGTTGGTGGCGTGCAGGACGGTTCCGGTGACCTCGGGGCGGGGCCCGGCGGCCACCAGCTCCCACAGCCCGTCGGCGAGGTCGATGCAGTAGGTGGGCGAACCGAGCTGGTCGTCGACGACCGACACGGTGTCGCGTGTCTGCTCGAGACGACGCATCGTCCCGACGAAGTCGCGGCTCTCGGGTCCGCCGGTGTAGACCCACGCGGTGCGCACGACGGTGGCACGCGGGTCCGCGTCGAGTGCGGCGCGTTCACCGGCGAGTTTGGTTGCCCCGTAGACGGTTGCCGGTTCGCCGCTCACGTCATCGGGTTCGTAGCCGTCGGGACGGTCGCCCGCTGAGCCCGGGCCGTCGAGCGGGGTACCGGGAAAGACGTAGTCGGTGGAGACATGGATCAACCACGCCCCCGCGGCGGCGGTCTGGGCGGCGAGCAGTGCCGGACCGGTGACGTTGACCCGGCGCGCACCCTCCGGATCAGACTCGGCACCGTCGACGTCGGTGTAGGCGGCACAGTTGACCACGACGTCGCCGGCGCCGAGGTCGCCCAGCGCGGCCGCGACCGATGTCTCGTCGGTGATGTCGATGTCGGCGGAGGTCAGCGGACGCCACACCACGGAGTCGGGTGCCTGGGCAGTCCTCTCCTGGAGTGCGGTGCCGAGCTGCCCGCCGGCGCCGACGATGTACACGGTGGGGGTGCTGGGCGTGACACGCATGGCCACCATCGTGCCGCAGACCCCGGCGTGCCACGACTCGGCCGTCCATCAACACGTGACGACCGCTACTCGACTTCTCGGCGTTGCGTTCTCGAATTCCCGAATCACTTCAGTAGCCTGGCGACAGCAACATCAGCTTTCACTCCTGCACCGACAATCCCATGGCGCGGACCGACCGGACGCCACCGTCGAGCAGCACGACGACCACGAAAGGGACCGCGGACCAGTGGATTCACCATCCGACGGCGCACGTGGGCGGCCGCGCCCCAGGCGTGCGGTACCGCCGGAGCCGGGCAGCCGGCGCACTCCGGATGCCGATCACGGCCGACGGCCGGTGCGCGGCGAACGCACTGGTGAACCGGGGTGGCCGCCTCAGGGCGCCCGCCCGCGTCCCGCCGACCCCGAGCCCGGCGCTCCCCGACGCCGGGTGGTGCGTGGTGCTCCCACGACGCAGTCGCGAGCCGAGTCCGCACAACACGCACGGCGCCAGCCGCCGCCCGAACGGATCCCCGCCCGGGATGCCGAAGGCAGGCCTCGTCGACGCCCCGCGGAGCCGCGCGACCCCCGCAGGCGTGTGCCCCCGCAGGAACCGGCGTCTCCCCGCCGGCCGCGGCGTGGCGACGAGCCTCTCGGCCGACGCTCGTCCGGCGAGATCCACACGCGGTCGGCACCCGCCGAACGTAAGCGTTCCGCGTCACCGGATTCCGCCCGCAAGCGCGTCCCTCGACCCGACGCCGAGAAGGCTCCCGCGAAGAAGGCCGCACCGAAGAAGGCCGCACCGAGGAGAACCCCACCGAAGAAGGCCGCACCCGGGAAGCACGCTTCGGCAGGAACAGCCCGAAGTGCTGCCGCGGTGACCGAAAAGCTCTCGGCCACTGCAGAGTCCACCACACCGACCGCTCCGCCGACCGCTCCGCCCGGCACCGTCACTCGCCCTCACGCCGGATGGGCGTCGGGCGCCGGATGGGGTCGCGCGTTGATCGCGATCGCATCGGTCGCCGTGCTGCTGTGCACCGGTTACGCATGGAACACGATGTCCGACCTGGAGACTCGCATCACGCAGCTCGGCGGACTCGGTCTGGGTGGTGCGAAGGACGGCGCCGTCGACATCCTGTTGGTGGGCACCGACTCCCGTACCGACGCGAAGGGCAACCCGCTCTCGCCGGAGGAGGTCAAGCTCCTGCGTTCGGGCGAGGAGGTCGCCACCAACACCGACACCATCCTGCTGGTGCGCATCCCCGAGGACGGTTCGTCGGCCACCGCGATCTCGATCCCACGTGACTCGTACGTCGACGTACCGGGTATCGGCATGAGCAAGATCAACGCGGCCTACGGCACCACCCGCGAAGGCGTGCGCGCCCGCGCCGTGGAAGCCGGGCAGTCGCCCGAGAAGGCGGAGAAGGAAGGCACGCTGGCCGGCCGGAAGGCGTTGGTGGACACCGTCGCCAACCTCACCGGCGTCCAGGTCGACCACTATGCGGAGGTCGGCCTGCTCGGCTTCGTCCTGCTGACCAATGCGGTCGGCGGCATCGACGTCTGCCTCAACGCCCCGGTCCGGGATCCGTTCAGCGGCGCGCGTTTCCGCAAGGGTGTCCAGACCCTCGACGGGCCCAGGGCACTGAGCTTCGTGCGCCAGCGTCACGGACTCCCGCGCGGCGACCTCGACCGCATCACACGTCAGCAGGCGTTCATGGCGTCACTGACCCAGAAGGTGTTGTCCGCAGGCACTCTCACCGATCCGGGAAAGCTCTCGGAGATGCAGAACGCGGTGGCGCGGTCGATCGTCATCGACGACGGTTGGAACATCATCAACTTCGCGGAGCAACTCAAGGACCTCAGCGGCGGCCGCGTGAAGTTCTCCACCATCCCGATCGTCACCGAACAGGGTTGGAGCGAGGACGGTCTGCAGAGCGTCGTCCAGGTGGATCCGCAGGCGGTGAAGACGTACACCAGCGACCTCCTCACCCCGAAGCAGGCCGGAGCCGACGCCCAGCGCGGCGATTTCAAGGTCGACGTCGTCAACGCGGGCACCATCGACGGACTGGGTTCGAACGTGGCGAACATCCTGACCAACAAGGGTTATCAGTCCGGTGAGACCTCCAGCGGCAAGGCCGACACCAAGGACTCGGTGATCTACGCGAAGGAGAACGGCGACGCCGCGCGGCTGCTCGCCAAGGACCTCGGCGGCGTGAAGGTCGTCGAGGACCCGAACCTCGCCGACGACCAGCTCAAGGTGGTCCTCACCAACACCTACGCCGGACCGGGCGGGCTCGGCGACACCGGCGACCAGTCCGACAACACCCCGGCCAGTGAGCGTGTCGGCAACAAGCGCCCGCCGATCACCGCCGCGAACAAGGGGCCGATGTGCGTGAACTGAGCAGTCCGAACACCGTCGCCGACGCGATCTTCGGTGCGGTGGCCGATCATTCGCGTCCGCTGCTGACGTACTACGACGAGGCGACCGGCGAGCGCACCGAACTGTCGGCGGCCACCCTCGGCAACTGGGCGGCCAAGACTGCCAACTATCTCGTCGACGAGATCGGGGTGGGCGCGGGGGACGTCGTGGTGGTGGACCTCCCCGAGCACTGGCAGACGGCCGGGATCGTGATCGGCTCACTGTGGGCCGGCGCCGACGTCCACCTCGCGGACGCCGATGCCGCGGAGGCCGCTTCGGAGCCACGGGTGGTCTTCACCTCGCGCGACCGGCTCGACGACCATCCCGACGCCGACGAGGTCGTGGTGGCGTCACTCGATCCGTTCGCGCTGCCGTTGCGTGATCTCCCGCCCGGGGTCGGCGACTACGGGAGCGTCGTGCGGGTGCACGGCGACCAGTTCGTCTCGCGGTCCCCGGCGGTCGAGGCGCTCGACGGGATGCCGACCGCCGAGGTGGTCACCGAGGCACGCACCGTCGCGGAACGCGACGGCATCGCCGCCGGTACCCGCGTGGTGTCGACGCGTCCCTGGCACACCGCGCCCGGCGTGCTCGCACACCTGCTCGCACCTCTGGTCGCCGGTGGCAGTCTGGTGCACGTCGCGAACGCCTCCGCCGAGCGGGTGGCGGCGGTCGCGGAGGTCGAGAAGGCCGGAGTCGTCCTCGGAACACCCTCCGAATAGCCGCAATTGCCGCACGGCCCGCGTCGCAATTACCGCACGGCCCGCGGGAGCGCAGTGCACAAGAACCTGCGGGATCGCAGTTGATACGGCCCTGCGAGATCGCAGTGCGCACGACCCGCGGGAGCGCGGTGCACAAGAACCTGCGGGATCGCAGTTGATACGGCACAGTGGGGACATGCGACTGCCCAACGCACTGGCCCGTTTCAACAAGATCGTCACCAATCCGATCCAGCGGCAGTGGGCACCCCACCTGCCGCCCTTCGCGATGGTGGAGCACGTCGGCCGCAAGTCCGGAAAGACCTACTCGAATCCGGTGCTGGCCTGGGTCGATCGTGACAAACTCACGATCATCCTCACCTACGGCCGGCACACCGACTGGGTGCGCAACGTTCAGGCGGCCGGGTCCTTCGCCATCGTCCGCAAGAACGAGCGTTATCAGGTCACCGGTCCGCGCATCGTCCCGTCGGACTCCCCCGACATCGCCTCCGGCGCGAAGATCCCCGCACGGCTCTTCGAGTCGGCTCTCCTCGGCACCCTGCACAAGGCCTGAACCCCGGTGGCCGACGACCCGCTCGACGATTTCACCGCCGAGGACGTGACCCTGCGCGGCGACACCCGTCGCGTCTACCGCAAGGGCACGGGTCCTGCGGTCATCGTGATCGCCGAGATGCCCGGGATCAGTCCGAAGGTCGCCGACGTCGCGCGGCGCATCGCCGATCTGGGGGCGACCGCCGTCATGCCGTCGCTGTTCGGCGTCGACGGGCGCGATCCTCGCCCGGACAACCTCGGCCGGGTCGGCTCGATGCGGTCGATGCTGGGCACCATCGCCAAGACCTGCATCACCCGCGAATTCACCATTCTCGCAACGGGAAAGACCTCACCGGTCACGGCGTGGCTGCGCGAGCTCGCCGCCCGCGAGCACGACCGTTGCGGCGGTCCCGGGGTGGGTGCGGTCGGAATGTGTTTCACCGGCGGCTTCGCGCTCGCGATGGCCACCGACGAACGGATGCTGGCGCCGGTGCTCTCGCAGCCGTCGCTGCCGTTCGCGGTCCTCCCCGGACGCGCACGCGCGATCGACGTCGGCGAGGCCGACCTCGAGAAAGTGCAAGCACGATGCGCCCGCGGCCTGGAGGTGATTGGTCTGCGTTTCGCCGGTGATCAGCTCTCGCCGCGTTCTCGAT
The DNA here is from genome assembly GCF_009872315.1 of Gordonia sp. YY1. Taxonomy (NCBI): domain Bacteria; kingdom Bacillati; phylum Actinomycetota; class Actinomycetes; order Mycobacteriales; family Gordoniaceae; genus Gordonia; species Gordonia sp. YY1. The sequence continues at coordinate 91,699 of NZ_WXYI01000009.1, forward strand.
TCGCCCGTCTCCAGGAACTTCTCGGCGACTCGTTCATCGGCATCGAACTCCCCGACGACGCCGCGAACCCGGATTCGATGTTCCCCCGGCCGCATTCGGTGCTGACCGAGGACCTCTACGACGAACCCGGACAACCCACGAGGGAAGCCTTCGACCGGGTGCTGGACTTCTTCACCGACAAACTCGGCTTGTCCCCCGCCACTCCGGGATCGCCTGCGGCAGAGGGCTAGTCGCCGAGCAGTTCCTGCTGGAGCGCGGCGTCCTTGTCGAGGACCATCTGCTCGAGGCCCTTCTGGAACGACACCATCCGTTCCTGCAGGACGGGGTCGGAGGAGGCGAGGATGCGCACGGCGAGCAGTCCGGCGTTGCGGGCGCCGCCGACCGAAACCGTCGCGACGGGCACACCGGCGGGCATCTGCACGATGGACAGCAACGAGTCGAGGCCGTCGAGGTGTCGCAGCGGCACCGGCACACCGATCACCGGCAACGGCGTCGCCGAGGCGACCATGCCCGGAAGGTGCGCTGCCCCACCGGCTCCCGCGATGATGACCTCGATGCCGTTGGCGGCGGCACCGGCCGCGTAGTCGAGCATCCGCTGCGGTGTGCGGTGTGCCGAGACGACACCCACCTGGAATGGCACGTCGAACTCGGCGAGTGCCTCCGCGGCCGCCTTCATCGTCGGCCAGTCGGAGTCGCTGCCCATGATCAGGCCGACACGAGGGCCCCTGTTCTCGGTCATGAATGCACATCCCATCCGTCGGTCCACGTCGCGTGCGACATCCACTGCGCAGCACGCTCGGCGCGCTCGCGCACCGATTCCATCGATTCACCCGGCCGGCCGACGATGTTCACGTGGCCGATCTTTCGGTCGCGCCGCTCACCCTTGCCGTAGAGGTGCACCTTGGCCTCGGGCATCCGCGCCATCAGGTGGTGCAGGCGCTCGTCCATGGACATCTCCGGTGCGCTCGGCGCGCCCAGGATGTTGGCCATCACGGTCAGCGGCGCGGTCGGCGCGGTGTTGCCGAGCGGGTAGTCGAGAACGGCGCGCAGATGCTGCTCGAACTGCGAGGTGACCGCGCCGTCCATCGTCCAGTGCCCGCTGTTGTGCGGACGCATCGCGAGTTCGTTGACGACGAGTTCGCCGTCGACGGTCTCGAACAGTTCCATCGCCATCACACCGACCACGCCGAGTTCGCCGGCGAGACGCAACGCCATCTGCTGCGCCTGCTCGGCGACGTCGTCGGAGAGATCCGGTGCGGGCGCGAGCACGACGGCGCACTGGCCGTGACGCTGGATGGTCTCCACCACCGGCCACGCCGCACCCTGCCCGAACGGGGACCGGGCGATCATGGCCGACAGTTCGCGCCGCATCGGCACCTTCTGTTCGGCCAGCAGCGCCGGCGCGTCGGACGGGTACTCGTCGAAGACCGCGAGGGCCTCGTCGGCGCCGTCGACGAGCCAGACCCCGCGACCGTCGTATCCACCGCGGACCGCCTTGATGACGATCTCCCAGTCGTTGGCCGCGCCGAACTCGGCGAGACGCGCGCGGGCGGCCGTCCGGTCGCCGGCGAGGTCGGCGAACTCCGGGACCGGCAGACCCAGCTCGGCCAGGCGAACCCGCATCGCCAGCTTGTCCTGGGCGAAGTGCAGCGCCTTCGACGGCGGGAGGACCGCCACTCCTTCGGCTTCGAGTGCCTGGAGGTGATGCAGCGGCACACCTTCGTGGTCGAAGGTCAGTGCGGCGGCACCGGCGGCGGCGCGGCGCAGGTCGTCGAGTTCGTCGTGTGAGCCGAGGACGATGTCGGCACTCACCTGCGCGGCCGGGTCCGAGTCCGACGCGGCCAGCACGCGCAGACACTGTCCGAGTGTGATCGCGGCCTGATGCGTCATCCGCGCGAGCTGTCCGCCACCGATCATCGTGACCTTCGGCATACCCGACGCCGCGCCGGCGCTACGCGCCGCTTCCGGGGTGGGTGGCGCGGAATTCGAGGTCATCGGCCCGTTCACTGGCGCTCCATCCGCCTCGCGTGGATTCACGCGAACCATCGTGGCACGTCCGCTCTGTCATCCGCACAACCGCCCGGAGAACTTCCCCGGCGCTGTTGTTTCGTACACTCGGATCTTGTGCCATTGATCGACGAGCTGATCGCTCGCCTCCCAGCGCCGGTCCGACGGCTCGTGATGCGGCACCACGAACTCATCAAGTTCGCCATGGTCGGCGGTACCACCTTCATCTTCGATCTCGCGATCTTCTACAGCCTCAGCCTCACGATCCTCGAGCCGAAGCCGGTGATCGCCAAGATCATCGCCGGGGTGCTGGCGACGATCCTCAGCTACATCCTCAACCGCGAGTGGGCCTTCAAGAACCGCGGCGGCCGTGAACGCCACCACGAGGCACTGCTGTTCTTCTTCATCAGCGGGATCGGCGTCATCCTGCAGGCCGCACCGCTGTTCGTCGGCAACAACGTCTTCGACATGCGGTCCAACCTGAGTGTGTCCGAGGTCGTCGTCGTCGACTTCGTCCTCGGCTACATCATCGGCAACCTGATGCAGATGGCCTTCCGCTTCTGGGCGCTGCGCAAATTCGCGTTCCCCGAGGAACTCCTCCGCGGTGGCGAAGCCGGGTCCACCGACCTGCACCCCTCGCTCGCCGAGCTCAACGATGAGGAACTCGGTCACGCCTGACGTCGGTGTCCGTGCCGCCGGGACCCGGGTCGTCCTGCTCGTTCGGTTCCTCGCCGTATCCGCTCGCATATCGGGCCGGGACGACGATGGCGAACACCGGGGGACGTCGGACCGTGAGTTCCAGGCGCCCGCCGTCGGCCTCGATCAACGCCCGCGCCAGCGACAGTCCGACGCCGCTGCGCCCGGCACCGGGCCGCTTCCCGGCCGAGAAACCGCGGCGGAAGATGTGCGCGGAGATCTCGTCGGCGACGCCGTCGCCCTCGTCGGCGACCGTGATGCGGACCAGATCGCCGGCCTGCAGGGTGCTCACCTCGATCCGGCACGTCCCGCGACCGTGCTGTAGCGCGTTGTCGACCAGCACACTGACTGCCTCCCGCAGGCGTCCGGACTGCGAGGTGAGCGCCTGCGGTGCACCCTCGACCACCGCGATCAGCTGCCGACCCTGCGCCTCGAAGGCGTGACGGAAGTCCTCGACGAGTGTGGCGAGCATGTCGCCGACGTCGATGAAATGTGGTTCGGGTTCGTCGGCACGCGAGGCTTCCACCAGTTCGTCGAGATCGGTGGCCAGTCGCTCCACCTGGTCGAGTGCTTCCTCGGCTTCGCTGACGACCGCCGGATCGTCGTGCAGCGCCAGCTCGTCGAGCCGCAGCTGGATGGCGGTCAGCCGGCTGCGGAGCTGATGCGACGCATCGCCGGCGATCTCGCGTTCGCGTTCGAGCCTCAGGGCCTGCGCGGTGTTGGCGTCGGCGAGCGCTCGCGACACCCGGTCGAGTTCGGCGATGCCGTACATCTTCCATTCGGTACGGAAGTCGGCACGGCCGAGAGTCGCCGCGCGGTCGGCCAGATCGGTCAGGGGGTCGACGATCCGGCCCGCCGACACCGCCGCCACCACCGAGCCGCCGATCACCGAGGCGACGACCACGAGCAGGACGACGCCGGCCGCGGTCATCTGGTCGTCCCGGACCTCGTTGCGCGGGATGGACAGGGTCAGCGTGCCGGCGGTGCCCAGACCGATGGATTCCGAGAGTCGGGGCCCATCGATGTCGGCTCCGACGACCATCCGCCGATCGACTCCCCCGAGATCCGGGTAGGTGATGGTCAGCTGGCCGTCGGGTGGCAGCAGCAGTTCGAAGGACTGCCGGTTGACGGCCTCGGACGGGATGCGACCGTCGGCCCCCTCCTGCCGGATGAGCTGGTCGGCGACGATCTTGAGCCGGTTGTCGAGAGCCTGATTCGCGTTGTCGGCCACCCACCACCAGGCCACGACGCTCAACGGGATGCCCAGCAGACAGCCGACCGCGATCAGGACAGCGGTCATCGTGGTGAGCAGGCGCCGGCGCATGGAAGCCGGTCGCATCGATGCCGGTCGCATGGAACTTCCTAGGGGTCGAACCGGAAGCCGACGCCGCGCACCGTCACGATGTGCCGCGGGCGGTTGTGGCGGTCGTCGCCGATCTTCCGGCGAAGCCACGAGATGTGCATGTCGAGGGTCTTCGACGACCGCAGATCCGCCGAACCCCAGACCTCGGTGAGGATCTCCTCACGGGTCACCACCTGACCCGCACGCTCCATGAGGAATCGCAAGAGATCGAACTCGCGGTTCGCGAGGGTGAGGTCCTCCCCGTCCACCAGGACTCGCCGCGCCCGCGCGTCGAGTCGGATCGCGCCGCCCTCGAGTACGGGCTCGCCGTCGTCGGGCTGACGCCGGCGGAGCAACGCCCGCACACGGGCGAGGAGCTCGGCGAGGCGGAACGGTTTACCCACGTAGTCGTCCGCACCGGCGTCGAGGCCGACCACGAAGTCGACCTCGTCGGTGCGCGCGGTGAGCATGAGGACCGCGAGCGCGGGACGCTGGGCGCGCACCCGCCGGCACACCTCGAGGCCGTCGAGGACCGGGAGTCCGAGGTCGAGGATGAGCAACTCGTAGCGGCTGTCGAGGGCCTTCTCGAGCGCGTCGGCCCCGGTGCTCACGACATCGCACCCGTATCCCTCGCGGGAGAGGGCCCGCGCGAGCGGTTCGGCGATCGCGGCGTCGTCCTCGGCGAGCAGCACGTTGGTCAACGCTCCCGCGCCCCTCTGCTCTCGGGACGGTCGGCGGGGCCGCCCGGGACGCCGTAGTCGTCTTCCGCGTCGTCGCCGTACATCTCGAGCACTTCGTGGTAGAGCAGCGAATGGACCTTCTCCACCTGCGGGATGTCGTCGAAGGACAGCGGTTCGTCGGAGGCCGACTCGATGACCAGCGTGCCGGTCCGGAGCATCCGGTCGATGACGCCGTGGCGGAACTCGACGGTGTTGATCCGCCGGATCGGGATGTCGATACCCGACCGGGTGAGGATTCCGTTGCGGAACATCACCCGGCGGTCGGTCAGGACGAAGTGCGTCGTCTTCCAGGACAGCAACGGCCGGACGAAATACCACACGAGGCCGAGTGCCCACACCACGCCGACGACGAGCAGCAGCACCGTCCGCGGGGTCGAGCCCAGCGACGATCCGGCGATCACGCCCGCGAGGACACCCGCGGCCGCGGTGATGATCCCGAACAACAGGAACGGACCGAGCAGACACTTCCAATGAGGGTGCCGGTGGAGAACGACACGTTCACCGGGCGCCAGGTTCTCCCGCGGGTAAGCCATGCGGCTCAGCATAATCGGGACGGCCCTGCCCGGGGCCACGCTGAGTAGACTGCGAGACACCAATACCGATCGACTGCCGGGCACGTTGGGGCGGTCGGCGAGGAGAATTGTCATGACCTACCAGGACCCGCGGGGCCCGCACCGCGATCCCGACCCACGGACCGCTCGCTACGAATCCGGGTACAACCCCGACTCGCGTGCCTACAGCCGGCAGGATCCGTATGCCGAGCCTTACCGGGATCCGTACCGCGCCGACGGCCCCGCCGCACCGGGCGGCTACGTCGAGCAGCCACGGCCGGACCGGGCGCCGCGCCGCGGACCCGACGTCAACCCGGTCACCTTCGCCGGTGGCGTGGTGATGACCGGTGTGGTCACCGGCCTCGCTGCGTGGCTGGTCGCCTGGATCATCGCGGCGTTCGTCGAGAAGGTGAACGAGTCCGGCAAACTCGGTGTCTGGAACCCGGTGGCGGCCAGCGAGATCTGGTTCGGTGTCGTGGGATTCCTGTGCGCACTCGCCGCCGGCGCGCTCTGGTATGTGCTGCAGCTCATCACGCCGGCGCCCAACCAGTTCTATCGCTGGATCGTGGGGCTGCTCCTGGTGGCGGCGGTGCTGATCCCGATCCTCACCTATCAGCAGACCTCGGTCGGCATCGAGACCGCGATCCTGCATTTCGTCATCGGTCTTCCGCCGTTGACGATCATCCCGGCGATGGGCGTCAAGAGCCTGCAGCGCTAGGCCCCGTCTGTCGCCGGCTGAGCCCCGTCGAAGTCAGACCGGCCGCAGGTGCGTGACGTCCCCGGCGGCCGCGATCACCTGACGGCCGTCGGCGTCGACGACGATCCGCCCGGACGCGTCGACGCCGGTTGCGGTCCCGATGACCTCCTCGTCGCCCGGCAGCACCAGGCGTACGCGGCGCCCGATGGTGTCACTGTCCTCCCGGTAGCGCGCCGCGAGTCCGTCGACGTCGTTCGGCCACCGGTCGAGCAGATCCGACAGTGCCCGCAGGTACGACGCCGCCAGCTCGGTGAGCGGGACGTCCTCACCGGTCGCCAACTGCAGCGAGGTGGCGGTCGGGACCGGGAGCTGGTCCTCGGACATCGTCGTGTTGAGGCCGGTGCCGATCACGGCCACCCCGCCGTCCCCGTGCCTGGTATGGGGTGAACGCGTGTACTCCGAGAGGATCCCGGCGGTCTTGCGCCCGTCGATCAGCACGTCGTTGGGCCACTTGAGACCCGGCCGCACGCCGATCGCCTCACTGATTCCCTGCACCGCGGCGAGCCCGGCCAGCAACGACAACCAGCCGAGGTGTTCGGTGTGCTCGCCGACGTCGACCGCCGCCGACATCGCCAGCTGCGTCCCGCGCGGCGCGGTCCAGGTCCTCGCGTGCCGTCCGCGACCTGCGGTCTGGTCGGTGGTCAGGCGCACCGTGCCGTCGACCGGTTCGGTCGCCGCGCGGGACACCAGATCGGCGTTGGTCGACCCGGTGGAATCGACCACCTCGATCCGGTGCCAGCGCGTGTCGGCGAGTCGGGTCCGGAGCAGGTCGGCGTCGAGGGACATGTCTGAAGAACCTAACAAATGAACAACCACCGACCGATCGCTCGGGAACCTGAGGGATATCTCACGTTGATCCGGTTGACGTGGCTCACACTCGGGTAGTTAGCATCGACAGTCATGACCACAGCTTCACGCGACGATGCCGCCGCTCCCGACATCCACACGACAGCGGGGAAGCTCGCCGATCTGCGCAATCGCCTCGAAGAGGCGAAGCACCCCGTGGGCGAGGCCGCCGTCGAGAAGACTCATGCGAAGGGCAAGCTGACCGCCCGTGAGCGGATCACCCACCTGCTCGACGAGGGCTCGTTCGTCGAACTCGACGCGCTCGCCAAGCATCGCAGCACCAACTTCGGTCTCGCCGAGCGTCGACCGGTCGGAGACGGTGTGGTCACCGGCTACGGCACGATCGACGGCCGCGAGGTCTGCGTGTTCTCGCAGGATTCCACCGTCTTCGGCGGCAGCCTGGGCGAGGTCTACGGCGAGAAGATCGTGAAGGTCATGGACCTCGCCATCAAGACCGGCCGCCCGCTGATCGGCATCAACGACGGCGCCGGCGCCCGCATCCAGGAAGGCGTGGTCTCGCTCGGCCTGTACGGCGAGATCTTCCACCGCAACGTCCGCGCCTCCGGTGTCATCCCCCAGATCTCGCTGATCATGGGTGCAGCCGCCGGCGGCCACGTGTACTCCCCGGCGCTGACCGACTTCGTGGTCATGGTCGACCAGACCAGCCAGATGTTCATCACCGGCCCGGACGTCATCAAGACCGTCACCGGTGAAGAGGTCACCCAGGAAGAACTCGGCGGCGCAAGCACCCACATGGCGAAGTCGGGCACCGCGCACTACGTCGCCTCCGACGAAGAGGACGCGCTCGAGTACGTCAAGGAACTCCTGAGCTACCTGCCGAGCAACAACCGTGCCGATGCCCCGCGTCTGCCGGTCGCGCAGCCGGCCGCCGGCTCCATCGAGGACACCCTGACTGACGAGGACCTCGAGCTCGACACGCTCATCCCGGATTCGCCGAACCAGCCGTACGACATGCACGAGGTCATCCGTCGCATCCTCGACGACGACGAGTTCCTCGAGATCCAGGCCGATTACGCGAAGAACATCGTCGTCGGTTACGGCCGCGTCGACGGCCGCAGTGTGGGCATCGTCGCCAACCAGCCCACCCAGTTCGCCGGCTGCCTCGACATCGACGCCTCGGAGAAGGCCGCCCGTTTCGTGCGCACCTGCGACGCCTTCAACATCCCGATCGTCACCCTGGTCGACGTCCCCGGCTTCCTGCCCGGCACCGACCAGGAGTACCGCGGCATCATCCGCCGCGGCGCCAAGCTGCTCTACGCCTACGGCGAGGCGACGGTCGGCAAGATCACCGTCATCACCCGTAAGGCCTACGGCGGCGCATACGACGTCATGGGCTCCAAGCACATGGGTGCCGACGTGAACCTCGCATGGCCCACGGCGCAGATCGCTGTCATGGGTGCCTCCGGCGCCGTCGGATTCGTCTACCGCAATCAGCTCAAGGAGGCCGCTGCGAAGGGCGAGGACGTCGACGCACTGCGCCTCGAGCTGCAGCAGGAGTACGAGGACACCCTCGTCAACCCGTACGTCGCCGCCGCCCGCGGTTACGTCGACGCGGTCATCCCGCCGAGCCACACCCGCGGCCAGATCGCGACCGCACTCAAGCTGCTCGAGCGCAAGATGGTCAACCTGCCGCCGAAGAAGCACGGGAACATCCCCCTGTGAGTGAGAGCCCAGCGAACGAGGCATCCGTGAACGAGAACACCGAGAAGGCAGCCGAGAAGCCGTTCCTGACCGTCGTCAACGGCAACCCGACCGATGAGGACCTCGCCGTGCTGGTGAGCGTCCTGGCCGGCGCGGGTGCCGGCGGTGGTGAGCCGGAACCGGAGATCCGCAACGACTGGGGTCGCCCGGTCGATCGACTCCGTCCCCAGTGGGGCGCACCGTCGAGTTTCACCAATCTGCGCTACTGACAGTGCCTGATTCCCAGATCGGGTCGAACACACACGAGACCGGGCCGGCCACCGCCGGCCCGGTCTTCGTGCTCGGGTCCGCCTCCCCGGCCCGACTGCGGGTCCTGCGCGCCGCCGGTGTCGAACCGGTGGTGCGCGTTTCCGACGTGGACGAGGACGCGCTGCTCGAACAGTTGCCGCCGGCCACTCCCGCCGACGCCGTCGTCGCCGAGCTGGCACGGGCGAAGGCCGAGTCGGTCGCCGCACTGCCGGAGATCGCCGGTGCGGCCGAGAACGGCGAGACGGTCGTGGTCATCGGCTGTGACTCGATGCTGCATCTCGACGACCGCCTGCTCGGCAAGCCGCACACGCCCGAACGTGCACTCGCGCAGTGGGCCGAGATGCGCGGCCGCAACGCCGACCTGCTCACCGGCCACCACCTGATCCGGCTCGATCCCGATGGCGGCTCGACCAGCGCGACCGGGACGAGTTCCACGACAATCCATTTCACCGATGCCGACGACGACGTGGTCGCTCGCTATGTGGACAGCGGCGAACCGCTACAGGTCGCTGGTGCGTTCACCCTCGACGGACTCGGCGGCTGGCTGGTCGAACGCATCGAGGGCGATCCTTCGTCGGTCATCGGGATCGGTCTGCCGCTCGTCCACCGGCTCCTGACCGAGGTCGGGTTGTCGGTCACCGACTTCTGGAAGCACTGACCACCCACACCCATTCTCACTGCCTCGAAGGGTCACCCCACCTCGAAGAACTCCGGCCAGTACCGCTGTAGGCAGTCCACCGGCTGTCCCTGACGATTGAACTGCGGTCCGGTCAGGCCGATGGTCAGCGCCCGCGCGCGTTCGGTCGCCGACCCGTGCCCCATCGCGCCGCCGGTGTCACCGATGATCGGGAGCAGGGTCGCAACCTGCAGGATCTCCTTGGCGCCCAACGCATCACGCTGGTAGGCCGTGGCCGCCCAGTTGGATGCGAGGCAGTCGGCGATCAGTTCGCTGTTCTTGCCCTGAGGCAGTCGCCGCTCCGGGATGCCGAACGCCTCGGCCATCCGGAACACCACGTTGTGTCCGTACTCGTGGGCGACGACGATCGCGGCGGTGAAGTCCCCGACGATCGGCGACGGCACCCCGAAGACGTTCCCGTCCCAGATGGCGGCGAAGGTGTCGACCGGCAGCACGATGCTGCCCTCGGTCTCCTGGCCGTCGCCGTTGGGTTCCTCGTCGACCCCGCAGAAGAAGGCGTTCGCCTCGTCGGACGGAATCCGGTTGGACGCCCCGTCCTCGTCGATGCATTCGGTGGCGAACGAGGTGCCCGACTCGATCAGGGCCCGTCCCGGTGCGGGGTCACCCCAACCGAGTTCACCGAACCATCCACCCCACGTCTGGTCGAGGTCGTCGAGCAGCGTGGTGAGGTACTTCGGTACCGCGGTGTCGACGTTGGACGAATTCACCCCGCTGGTCATGAGTTCCGCCGTCGGCGTCGCCAGCTTCGGGCAGTCGTCCGGACGGCATCCCCTGGGGTCGGCGTCGCCCGGCGTCGACGACGGGATGCTCGACCGTGTACTCGGTGTCGGCGATCCCGGTGACGAGGAGGTCGACGTCGAGGCCGACGCCGACGGCGCCGGCGCCGGGCTCGACGGGTCGTCGGAGGAGATGAGCGAACATCCACTCGTCACGGCGAGCACCAGCACCGCCAACGGAACGCTCCACCGGACCATTCGCGAGACATCCCGGCGCTCCACGCGAGCCCCACGTCGATCGATCATTGGGCGAACTTAGCAGGCAACCACCCGTTGACCTGGGGTTTGTCATCCGTCCGAAGCACGCCCTCACCAGCTGCGACAGACGGGAGCCCGTCTGCCACCGGGCAGTCGGACGCGCCCATGCCCTACCCTTTGTATCCGGGACCGGTCACGGTCCGCGCGATGTATGTCGAGACGCCCGAACGCACCAAGCTGGAGAACAGACCGTGAGTGTTGAAACCGACCCGAATCCGGCCTTCGCCGAGTACGCCCACCCCGAGCGGTTGGTGACCACCCAGTGGCTGTCGGCTCATCTCGGCGCCAAGGGCCTCAAGATCATCGAATCCGATGAGGACGTGCTGCTCTACGACATCGGCCACATCCCGACCGCGCAGAAGATCGACTGGCACCTGCACCTCAACGACCCGGTCACCCGCGACTACATCGACGGTGAACAGTTCGCAGAACTGATGCGCAGCAAGGGAATCGAGCGCGACGACACCGTCGTCATCTACGGCGACAAGAGCAACTGGTGGGCGGCGTACGCACTCTGGGTGTTCACGCTGTTCGGTCACGAGGACGTGCGCCTGCTCGACGGTGGTCGCGACGCGTGGATGGCCGAGGACCGGGACACCTCCTTCGACGTCCCCGAGTACCCGCGGTCGGACTACCCCGTCGTCGAGCGCGACGACACGAAGATCCGCGCCTTCGCCCCGCAGGTCCTCGAGGCGCTCGGCACCGAGCCGCTCGTGGATGTCCGCTCGCCGCAGGAGTACACCGGCGAGCGCACCCACATGCCCGACTACCCCGAGGAGGGCGCGCTGCGCGGCGGTCACATCCCCACCGCGGTGTCGATCCCGTGGGCCAGGGCCGCCGCTCCGGACGGCCGTTTCCGTCCCCGCGCCGAGCTCGACGAGATCTACGGCGACTTCGACAAGGGCACCCCGATGATCGCCTACTGCCGCATCGGCGAGCGTTCCAGCCACACCTGGTTCGTGCTGACCCATCTGCTTGGGCACACCAGGGTTCGCAACTACGACGGATCGTGGACCGAGTGGGGCAACGCGGTTCGCGTACCCATCGCCGTCGGCGACGAGCCGGGTGCCGCGCCCGGCCGCAAGTGAGCCCCGACCGACGATGAGCTTGCCCCCAGCCCTGGCAGAAATCGTCGAAGACTTTGCCGCACTTGGTGATTCCGACAAGATCACCTTGCTCCTGGAATTCGCCGGCGAACTCCCCGACCTCCCTGAGCATCTGCAACAGGAGGCGATGGAACCGGTACCCGAGTGCCAGTCACCGGTGTTCCTGTCCGTCGACGCCGGCGATCCGGAATCGGTACGGCTGTACTTCACCGCGCCGCGCGAGGCGCCGACGACGCGCGGATTCGCGGCGATCCTGCACCAGGGTCTCGACACCGCGTCGGCGCAGGAGATCCTCGACGTCCCGTCGGACTTCTACTACGACCTCGGTCTGGGCAGCGCGGTCAGTCTGCTCCGCCTCCGGGGTATGGCGGGCATGCTCGGCCGGATCAAGGCGCAGGTGCGCGATCAGACGGCCGGTTCCGGGTCCGACACACCCGGGGTATGAAGTTCATCCAGATCCGCGACGAGCCGATCGCACCGGGGGGTCTCGTCGAGTGGACCCCCTATGTCTCGGGCGGGTTGGGCGCCTGGCGTCCTGATCCCCGCCTGACCTCGCACAACCACGAACAGCATCTGCGTGCCGCCTTCGACTATCGGGTGCGGACCCAGCGCGAGGGTGGGCGGGAGGCCTGGCTGGGCCTGTCGATCGAGTTCGACGAACCATTGTCGATCCCGGCGATCCGCTCGGTGCTGACCCAGTGGATCGACCGTCACGAGGTCCTGCGCAGCCACGTCGTGATCAAGGGGACGGGCCTGCAGCGGCTCACCACCGACCCCGGCACCGTGAAACTCAAGATGGGACGCATCGGCTGGTTCGCCGAGCCCGGCCCCCTCGTCGAGCAGCTGGGCGGCTCCTTCGACCGTGCCACCGCGCCGCTGCACTGGCCCGCCTACCTGTTCGCGACGGTGGGACGCGCCGACTCGTTCACCCTGCTGTTCGCCGCGGACCACTCCCTGGTCGACGGCTACTCGCTGATCATGGCCCAGCAGGAGCTCGTCTCGCTGTACCGCGCGGCGCGCGAACACCGGACCGCCAACCTGCCCGCGGTCGGCAGCTACGTCGACTTCAGCGCCGAGGAACGACGCCGCGCCGACCAGACCGGCGGCGACCATCCGGCGGTGGCCCTGTGGTCGGAGTTCCTGCGCACGGGCGCCGGCGACATGCCGGCCCTGCTGCGGTCCCCGGAGGGCACCAGCGGCGGAATCGGGGACGAGGCCGATCAGGAGTACTTCGAGGAGACGACGATCCCGCAGGAGTCGCTGTGGGGCGTCGTCGCCGACGACGAGACCGCCAACCGGTTCACCGCGATCTGTTCGGAGGCCGGCGGAACGCTGACCGCGGGCATCCTCGCCGCGTTCGCGATGGTCCATCACGAGATGACCGACGACGCGGAGTTCCGCTGCGTGCTGCCCCGGCACACCCGTGACGACACGCAGTGGCTGACCGCGCTGGGGTGGTTCGTGGGCGTCGCGCCGTTCTGGATGGACATGTCCGACTCCCCGACCTTCGATCAGGCGGTCACCCGCGCCACGGCCGTCCTCAAGCGCGGTCGCCGGGGCGCCTCGCTACCCTTCCTTCGCGTGGCCGACCTGATCGGCCACCACGGTGAGCCGCGGTTCGTGATCTCGTTCATCGACACCCGGTACGCGCCGGGCGCCGGGGCGGCCGACGCCGGCCGCGCGAAGGTGATTCGCAGCCACAGCTACTCCCCGCACGAGGTCTACATCTGGATCAACCGGACCCCGTCCGGTTTGCGCTATTCGGCCCGTTTCCCGCGCGAATCCCCGCTCCGCGAACTCGGCGTCGCCGAGTCGTCGACCGACATTCCCCCCGTCGGGGCCCCGATGCCGGATGCGTCACCTTTTCCGCTCGACGCGGAGGCGAGTGACATCGACCCGACCCTCGGTCCCGTACACGCCTACCTGCACAATTTCGCCGAACTCGTACGGCGCCTCGGTGATGCGAGCACATTCTCCCGCGCGTTGTGACCCACGGCTCCACCGAACGATTGCTCGGTGGGCTACTGTATTTGCCGGAAGGTCGCGACGCCCGGACTCCCGGCGTCGTCCGCGCCCTCACCGTCCGCATCCCGGCCGGCGAAGGCTGCACCACCGTCTTGACCGTTGTCCGACAACCGTGTCGCACGCGCCACCGCGCGTCGTGAGCACCTGAGTACGAGTAAGGCCCAGGAGAACAAGTGCCCAGTACCGCAATCAGCAAGGTCCTCATCGCCAATCGAGGCGAGATCGCTGTCCGTGTGATCCGCGCAGCCCGGGATGCGGGCCTCGCGAGCGTCGCCGTGTACGCCGAGCCCGACGCGGACGCACTGTTCGTCAAACTCGCCGACGAGGCTTTCGCACTGGGCGGCCAGACCTCGGCCGAGTCGTACCTGGTCTTCGACAAGATCCTCGACGCCGCCGCCAAGTCGGGCGCCGACGCGATCCACCCCGGTTACGGCTTCCTGTCCGAGAACGCCGACTTCGCCCAGGCCGTCATCGACGCCGGGCTGATCTGGATCGGACCGTCACCCCAGTCGATCCGCGACCTCGGCGACAAGGTCACCGCCCGTCACATCGCGCTGAAGGCCGACGCACCGATGGCGCCCGGCACCAAGGACCCGGTCAAGGACGCCGACGAGGTCGTCGCCTTCGCCAAGGAGCACGGCGTGCCCGTCGCGATCAAGGCCGCCTTCGGCGGTGGCGGTCGCGGTATGAAGGTCGCCTACACCATCGAAGAGATCCCGCACCTGTTCGAGTCGGCGACGCGTGAGGCCATCGCCGCGTTCGGTCGCGGTGAGTGCTTCGTGGAGCGCTACCTGGACAAGGCCCGCCACGTCGAGGCGCAGGTCATCGCCGACCAGCACGGCAACGTCATCGTCGCCGGTACCCGCGACTGCTCGCTGCAGCGTCGTTTCCAGAAGCTCGTCGAGGAGGCCCCGGCGCCGTTCCTGACCGACGAGCAGCGCACCAAGATCCACGAGTCCGCCAAGGCCATCTGCCGCGAGGCCGGCTACTACGGCGCGGGCACCGTCGAGTTCCTGGTCGGCAACGACGGCCTGGTCTCGTTCCTCGAGGTCAACACCCGTCTGCAGGTCGAGCACCCGGTCACCGAGGAGACCGCGGGCATCGACCTCGTCCGTCAGCAGTTCCGCATCGCCAACGGCGAGAAGCTCGAGTTCACCGAGGATCCGACCCCGCGCGGCCACGCCTTCGAGTTCCGCATCAACGGCGAGGACGCCGGCCGCAACTTCCTGCCGGCCCCCGGCCCCATCTCGGTTTACAAGGAGCCCACCGGACCCGGCGTGCGCGTCGACTCCGGTGTTGTCGAGGGCGACGTCATCGGCGGCCAGTTCGACTCGATGCTGGCCAAGCTGATCGTCACCGGCGAGACCCGCGAGCAGGCGCTCGAGCGTTCGCGTCGCGCACTCGCCGAGTTCCAGGTCGAGGGCCTCGCCACGGTCATCCCGTTCCACCGCCACATCGTCTCCAACCCGGCGTTCATCGGCGACGGCGAGAAGTTCGACGTCTACACCAAGTGGATCGAGACCGATTGGGAGAACCCGATCGAGCCGTACACCGGTGGAGAGCCGATCGAGGAAGACGACGCCGCACCGCGTCAGAAGGTCGTGGTCGAGGTCGGCGGACGCCGCGTCGAGGTCTCGCTGCCGGGTGATCTCGCCCTCGGTGGCGGCGGCGGCTCGACCAACGGTGTCATCCGCAAGAAGCCGAAGGCCCGCTCGCGCAAGAAGGGCGGCGGCGCAGCCGTCTCCGGTGACGCCGTGGCCGCTCCGATGCAGGGCACCGTCGTCAAGGTCGCCGTCGAAGAGGGCCAGGAGGTCTCCGCCGGTGATCTGGTCGTCGTCCTCGAGGCGATGAAGATGGAGAACCCGGTCACCGCCCACAAGGACGGCGTGGTCACCGGTCTGGCCATCGAGGCCGGCGCCGCGGTCACCCAGGGTACCGTGCTGCTCGAGCTGAAGTAACCCACTCGCTGCCTGAGGTGCGAGGAACCACCCTCGCTGCCTGAGGTGCGAGGAACCACCCTTGCTGCCTGAGGTGCGAGGAACCACCCTTGCTGCCTGAGGTGCGAGGAGCGATAGCGACGAGCCACGAAGGCCTGGTGAGGCAACCTCGCCGGCCTTCGTGGCCCGCTCCCTGAGTAGCGAGCTTGCGAGCCACCCGCTCCCTGAGTAGCGAGCTTGCGAGCGTATCGAAAGGGGACATCGTGCAACCAGTCGAGATCAACGCCGGGACGTGGTATCTGCGTTCGCTTCGTGCGGACGACCGGATCACCGACGTCCCGGCGTTGTCTCTTCTCGGGGTCGACTCCCCCGCCGATTACGTCGAGGCAGCGAACTCCGACTGGCACACCGAGACGCGTTTCGTGTGGGCCATCTGCATCCCCACGACCGGCGAGTTGATCGCTCTCGTCGGGGTGACGCCGGACGGCGCCTCGGGCCGGTTGTGGGGTCAGGCGCGCGACGGCTACGACGCGGCGCTCGACGCTGCGATCGGGCCAGTGTCACGGTTTGCCGAAGGTGCGCTGGATCTCACTGTGGCCGAACCCCTCTCGCGTTCGATCGGCTGAATCGACCGAGAGTGTCAGGTGTCGCTCTCTCCTCCGAGCTTTCAGCGCCTGTCTGCATTGGCCCGTACAGTTCGGCACGGCCCAGAACGCGTTCGGGAAGCTCTGACACCCTCGTCTCGAACCTGCCGGTCGCAAGCCGACATAGCTGCGACGGCGTTGGTAATAGGTCGTTGGTAATAGGTTCAGAGACATGAACCAGATCGACCCGGAAATCGACGACTACCTGACCCGCTATGCCGCTACGCTGAGTGCCTTCGACTCGACCGCGGCCGCACAGTTGTGGGCCATCCCGGGCATGATCATCGATGATCGTTTCGCCGGTGTCGTCGACGACCGCGAGACCATGGCACACAGCCTTGAGCAGGCCTACCCGCTCTACCGCGAACTCGGCTTGGCATCGGTCAGCCACGAATGCCTGAACGTCGAACACCTCACCACCGCGATCAGCCTGGTCAAGGTGCGGTGGATCTTCTACGGGGCCAACGGTGATCAACTCACCGACAGCAACGCCTACTACATCGTGCGCCGCGACGACGATGGCCTACACGCCTGCGTGTGCATCCAACTCGACGACGCCGAGAAGCTCCGAGCACTGGCCGCCGAACACGACATCGACATCGACATCGCCGAGTACACCCGCGAGTAGTCGAAACCAACGATCGCCGGCAACGGGTGAGGGCGTGTTCGGCGTCGGTCACAGCTTCTTTTCAAGTCCCTGCGCGTCAAGATCCTGCACTCAGCGCGCCCGCCAGAATGCTTGACGCACTGGAGACCACTTGACTCGAACACATATTCGAGTACTGTTGTGTCATGGCGCGGGGGGCGGGCAGCGAATCCACGGATTCGGCAGGCATCACAGAAGACTCTGTCGAGCCCACGCTGCGTCCCGATACCGAACTCTCAGCCCCTGAGCTGATCGAGGTCTTGAATCACTGCGCCGGGCTCGCCGCGTCGACAGCCCACCGAATGATGACCGTTGCCAGCCTCATTCACGACGAACGGGAAATGGACTATGCCGCGCGTCGCGCCGAGGCGCACAGCGGACAACTCGACTCGATCGAGGCGTTCGACGAGCTGGCTGCTCGAGCGGCCGCCAGTGAGAACCCGTACGCACAGTTCGGGCCGAACGGTCTCGAGCAGGCCATCGCCGAGGTCGGCGCCACCTTGACCATGACGCCGGCAGAGGCCCGAGAACTCATCATGGCCGGTGACGCCCTGCGGTATCGACTGTCGTTCACCGGTCACGCACTGGCCTGCGGCCGCATCGACAAGAAGCGTTTCCTCATCGCGATCAAGCGAACCGACCTCGTCACCGACGCCGATGAGATGCAGACGGTGGATGCACATCTGGCCGAGGCCATCTTCGCCCGCGCACCGATGTCGACGACCCGGTTCACCGCCATGGTCGACGCCATCGTCGCAAAGTGGGCACCCGAGGCAGTGCGCAGGCGTCGCGAGCGAGCCACCGACGACCGCAAGGTCACCGTCGGACCCGATCGGTTCAACCCCGGACAATCCCGCCTGTCCGGGACACTACCGATCGCCGACGCTGCCGCGTTCGACGCCCGCTTGTCCGCGATGGCGGCCGAAGTACATGCCGCCGACCCTCGCACCGTTGCACAACGTCGCGCCGATGCGCTGGTCGCACTGGCTCGCGGCGCGACTTCACTAGCCTGCACATGCAACGATTGTTCGTCTTCCGCAAGAGAATTCGGGGAGACCGCTGAACCCGAGGATGCCCCGACGGTCGACCCTCACCACGTCGACCCAGGACCCATGCCGTGCTCCTGCGCCGCCGACAAGACAGCTCCGCGGGCGAACTACTTCATCATCGCCAATCTTTCCACCCTCATCGGCCTCGACGATGATCCGGCGTTTCTCGATGGTCAGGGCATCATCGACGCCGAAACCGCACGCAAGCTGCTCGCTGAAGCCCGACGCACCTACCTGCACCCCACCGTCGCACCCAGCCCGGAATCGGCGCTGCGTTGCGTTACGTTCCGTCGAAGAAGCTGCAAGCCCTGGTGCGGGCCGGCGAACTGTGCTGCACCTTCCCGGGATGCAATGCGCCGGTGTGGCAGATCGACCTCGATCACACCCGGCCGTTCGACCATCAGCATCCCGACCGTGGTGGACGCACCCTCGAACGCAACCTGAAACCACTCTGCCGGTTTCACCACCGGATCAAGACCTTCACCAGCTGGCAGGACTACCAGGACGAGTTCCTGACCGCCTGGTTCACCACACCCACCGGACACATGTTCGTCGGCAACGCCTACAACGGCCGTGATCTGTTCGGCCATCTCGCACCGATTCGCTCACCCGATCATCCGGCGCGCGTCCGGCACGCCACTCAGCGAGACACGAGGTCCCGCCGGGCCCGACGCGCCGAACAGCGTTGGAACCAAGCAAACCCGCCACCCTTCTGACAGGCAATCGAACAGAAGTCGCCACGCACCTGTGCGTTCGGCGACTACTGTTCGTTGACCAGAGGCCGTCCGAGCCGATGGAGGTCGCGGTGAGTCACACCGGAGTGAACGCAGCCGAAGAGTTCGACGCCATCATCGTCGGCGCGCGCTGCGCCGGATCTGCCACCGCGATCGCACTCGCCGGCCGCGGATTGCACGTCCTGGTCATCGATTCGGCGCGCTTCCCCTCCGACACACTCTCCACGCATCTGCTGTGGCCGTCGACCCTGGCCGAGATCCACGCACTCGGCGCCCTGCCCGCCGTCGAGGAGGCGGGCGCGCCACGTCTTCCCATCGCCGAGGCCATCCTCGACGAGATCGGCTGGCGCACCGGGTATTCGCCGGTGTCCGGTATCGACTACGGAATGTGTCTGCGGCGTTCACATCTCGACGACGCCCTCGTCCGGACGGCGTCGTCCCTCGGAGCCGACATCCGGCAACAGTGTCGGGCAACGGGATTGATCTCCGATGACGGGCGCGTCACCGGCATCCGTTATACCGATCCCGACGACCACGAACGGGCGGCGATTGCTCCCATCGTCATCGGGGCCGACGGCCGCAAGAGCGTCGTGGCCCGCGAGGTGGGAGCGCAGACCCCGCTGATTTCCTCCAGGAGTGGCCGATCGTGCTACTTCGCCTACTGGACGGACCCACGCGAAGACCTGCGCCACATCGCCTCCCAATGGCGGGTCGACGGGTTACTCGGCACCGCATTCCCCTGCGACGACGGCCAGACGCTGTGCCTGCTGCAACCGCCTGTCGAGCTCGATGACGCGTTCCACGGGCGTAAGGTCACCGATGCCTACCGCGCGGGCGTCGCAGCGCTGCCTGGCCTGGCACGACGCCTCGAGGGCGCGGAAATGGTGTCCCGGGTGCGGTCGTGCACCGGAATCGAGTCGTACTTCCGCCGGTCGAGCGGACCGGGATGGGCACTGCCCGGCGACGCCGGCCACTTCAAGGATCCGGTCACCGCGCAGGGAATCCGCGACGCCTACCGGTACGGCCGGTTGCTCGGCGAGCGACTCGCCCCGATTCTCGGCTCTCGCGGTGGTCCCGACCCCGAGGCGGTCGACGCCGCCACCGCGGAATGGGCCGCTCGACGCGAGCAGGACTGCGTCGAGATCTATCAGTGGACGAACGTGCTGGCGTCTGGCTCGCCGCCCTCGCCGCTCGAATACGAGCTCTACCACCGCGCTCGGGATCGCCCCGAGTACGCTCAGATCCTGAGCGACATCTACAACCGCGTCCAGGCGCCGTCGTCGATGCTTCCGCTGACCGCTCTTCCCAGCCTCATCCTCGGCGCACTCCGCCAACCCGCGTCGTCGACGCGGGAGGTCGTCGCCGATGTGCGAACCCAGGTCCGGCGTATCCGCGATGACCGGAACGAGAGGCGAGCCCTGGTGCGAGCATCCGCCGGATGAGCCCGCCCCTCGTCCGGTCTAGGTCGTCGCGTTGGCGAACGTGTCCAGATTGCCGGTCGCCTCGATGTACTCGGTCACCCAGCGCTCGATGACCGCCGACGTCTTCTCGACCTTGCGGAACTGCCCGACCACCTGACCGACGGGATTGAAGGCGACGTCGATGCTCTCGTCGGGATGCTTGTGCGTCGCGGCGACCGCCATACCGGAGACCATGTACTGCAACGGCATCCCCAGCGGATCGGGGTTCTCCGGGTTTTCCCACGCCTCGGTCCAGTCGTTGCGCAACATGCGACACGGCTTGCCCGTGAACGAGCGACTGCGAACGGTGTCACGGCTCGACGCATCGATGTAGGTCTGCTGCTGGACAGGGGTGTTCTCGGCCTCTTCGACCATCAGCCACTGCGATCCGCTCCACGCGCCCTGCGCGCCGAGCGCGAGCGCAGCCGCGATCTGCTCGCCGCTGCCGATACCACCGGCGGCCAGAACCGGCACGGGCGCAACCTCTTTGACGACCTGCGGCCACAGCACGATCGAACCGACCTCACCGCAGTGACCACCGCCCTCGCCGCCCTGGGCGATGATGATGTCGACCCCGGCGTCGGCATGCTTGCGCGCCTGCTTCGGGGAGCCGCACAGCGCCGCGACCTTGCGACCGGCCGCCTGGATCTTCTCGATCATGTCCTTCGGGGGCGTGCCGAGCGCGTTGGCGATCAGCGTGACCTTCGGATGCTGCAGCGCGATCTCCACCTGCGGTGTCGCGGTGGCCTCGGTCCAACCGAGCAGCTGCAGCGAGTTGTCGTCGTCCTCGGCGAGGGGCACCCCGTGGTCGCGGAGCAGCTTGCGTCCGAATTCCAGGGTCTCGTTCGGCACCATCGACTGGAGCAGCTTGGTCAGCTCCTCGCCCGACATGTTCGAGTCCATGCCCTCGTACTTGTTGGGGATCACGATGTCGACACCGTACGGGTGGTCGCCGATGTGCTCGTCGATCCAGTTCAACTCGATCTCGAGCTGCTCCGGCGTGAAACCCACCGCGCCGAGTACTCCGTAGCCACCCGCCTTGCTGACCGCGACCACCACGTCACGACAGTGGGTGAACGCGAAGATCGGGAACTCGATACCGAGTTCGTCGCAGATTGGGGTGTGCATACAGACTCCTCGCCAGGTCAGAATTAGAACGTGTTCTAATCTGAATACCAGGCTCCGCGACGACGGACAAGCGTTCCGCGGAACAGTCTGACGGGGCCTGCCAGACGACATCGTCTGCCAGGCGTCAGGTACTGCTGTGCACCAGTGGTCACATGTGTATCGGATACCCGACCGGGTCCGGCCCGTCGACGGTTTTCAGATCAAGACCGTCCCTCCGGACAGTCGACGTGGTTGAATCCGAAGACGTCACCGGAAACAACTCAACCGACCGGCGGCCGGTTCGGCTCATCGAATGATGTGAGTGCCGGTCCAGACGGTGCGGAACTATCCCACGGAGGTTCAGATGCCCCGGAACGCCGGAGACCGCTACGAGTGCCAAGGTTGTGGAGCGCGGCTCGTCTATGAGAAAGAGTGCCCATGTCCCGAAGGAATGGAACACCGGGAGATCTGTTGCGGCAAGCAGATGACGCCGGTGAAGGACTGACTACCTGACCTTCGTCTGACCTGGCCTTCGTGTCTTACGTCGAGCCCGACGACTCGGCTGTCGGACTCAGAGCGAGGGGTAGCTGCTGATCGAGATCACCGATCCGTCGGTGCCGGGGGCCACGTTGATGGACGCTCCCCTGCCCCTCTTCTTGACCGTGATGCTGGCCGCAAACCGTGACACCGTCTCCGACACGATGTCCCAGTCCCCGTCCCGGACTGCGTTCTTGTAGAACTCGCCGATCTTCTCCACCGAGTCCGGCGAGGTGAGAACCAGCGATCCGGGCGCCTTGCTGACCTGATCGGACGGCTCGTAAACAGGCAGACCACCGAAGGTCTCGCCGCCCGAGTCGTCGCCGTTCCCCGTCGTCGCAGAACCCGTCGTCGCAGAACCCGTCTCGGTACTCACCGCAGTGGTCGCCGAAGTGGTGCCCTCAGATGACGTGGTGTCGCTGCCACAACCCACGACGGCGACCCCGATCGTGATCGCGGCAAAGGACGAAACCAGCGCTTTCTGACGTCGGTTCATGATCAGGGCTCCTCAGGGATGTGCCGCAATCCTCTTACGCCTCTATCCGTAGCATGCGATCAGCCCGCTCGACACGCCGTTCGGACATTTTGGGCCCGGAGTCCGCACGGCCTCCGGGTCAGGCCGCATGCTTCCGCCCTCCGAGCTCTCCGGTGAGCGATTCGGTGACATTGCCCCTCTCGACCGATGGATACTGCAAGGACCGGACACCCCTCACGGCACGGACGGAGGCGAACATGCAGTTGGATCGGGCCGACGCCTGCCGCCACCTGGCCGTCCATCTCGACGATGAGGTCGGCAGTCTGCTCGACCGGGCGCGCACGACAGCCCGCAACCGAACCAGACAACCTGAATGGTGAGAAGACATGAACTCTCAAGCCCACGATCACCGCGCGGGTGACCACGAGGTCGAGGTGGAAGCCACCGGTCAGGGTCGCGGGACACCTCACCGTTCCCGAGAACGCCAAAGGAGTGGTCGTTTTCGCGCATGGCAGCGGAAGCAGCCGGTTCAGCTCCCGCAACATCTACGTGGCCGACGTCCTCAACGCGGCCGGGATCGCCACCTTGCTGTTCGACCTGCTGACGCCGGAGGAAGAACTCACCCGCGCCAACGTCTTCGACATCGACCTGCTGGCGCGAAGATTGGTCGATGTCACCACCTGGCTCGCCGCCCGAACGGACGTGGGGTCGTTGCCGGTCGGCTACTTCGGCGCGAGTACCGGGGCGGGCGCCGCGTTGCGTGCCGCCACCGACCCGGGTGTGGATGTCCAGGCGATAGTGTCGCGCGGCGGTCGGCCGGATCTCGCCGGCGACGCACTGGCCATGACGACAGCGCCCACCCTGCTGATCGTCGGCGGACGAGACGAACTGGTCCTCGACCTGAATCAGCGTGCTCGAGAATCGATCACCGCCGAATGTGAGATCACCGTGGTACCGGGTGCCTCCCACCTCTTCGAGGAGACGGGTGCGCTCGAGCAGGTCGCGGTCCTGGCCCGCGACTGGTTTCTGAGCCATCTCTGAACCGGGCGCGGCGGTCGCGCGTGACACCGGCCAGGTCCTTGTACGCCATCATTTCGCCGACTCCCAGACTTCATCTCGACTACCAGACTTCGATCGAGGTCTGGAAGTCGAGATGAGGTCGACCGGACGACAAACTCTCAACGGACGACGCGGCGGACCTATTTCGGTTCCCGGCGCGCGTACGGTGTCCGGGCGGTCTCGGTGTCGCCGTAGATGATCGCCCGCTCCCGGCGGGAATCGGTCATCAGGGTTGCGCCCCAGGTCATCACGGTTCCCAGGCGGTTTCGGACGCCGGCCAGGAAGGCGATGTGGATGGCGCCCCACGCGACCCATCCGGTGAACCCCGACATCTGGAAACGCCCCGACTGCACGATGGCGTGGCGCCGCGCGATGTAGGCGGCGGTCCCGAGGTCCCGGTACTTGAATGGCGCCCGTTCCCGCTGCCCTGCAACGCTTTCCGCGATCACCCGACCGACGTGGTGACCGCCCTGCATGGCGACCTCGGCGACACCGGCCAGGTCCTTGTACGCCATCATGTCGCCGGCCACGAACACGTCGGGATGGCCGGGCACCGAGAGGTCAGATTCCACCGGGATCCTCCCTGACCGATCCTGCTCGACGCCGAGGGCCGTGGCCAGGGTGGCGGCGAACGGGACGGCCTCGACGCCGGTGGTCCACAGCGTCGTCCGCGCCGGATACACCTCTTTGTGCTTGTCGGCCTTGCGGGTCGTCTCCACGTAGTCGTCGCCCACACCGGTCACGTGCACCCCGAGGTGCGTCTCGACGCCCAGGGCGTCGAGGGTTCGCTGTGCACTCGCCGACAGTCGTGCATCGAATGACGGCAGCACCCGATCCCCGCCGTGCAGCAACAGCACTCGTGCCTGGGCGGGATCGATGGCGTCGTATTCACGCTCGAGGGCGCGGGTGGCGAGCTCACGGATCTGCCCGGCCAACTCGACCCCCGTCGGTCCTCCGCCCGCGACCGCGAAGGTCAGCCAGGATCGCTGTTCCGCGGGGTCGGTGATCGTCTCCGCCATCTCGAAGGCGGCCATGATCTTGCGGCGGATCGTCAGCGCGTCGTCGAGCGACTTCATCCCCGGTGCGTATTTCGCGAACTGATCGTTGCCTCGATACGCGGTACGCATACCGGCTCCGACGACGAGGTAGTCGTAGGGCAGACGGAACGACGACCGGTCGAGACGGTCCACGATGATCTCGCGCGTCTCGACGTCGATGCCGGCGGCCTCACCCAGTACGACATCGAGATTGCGCTGACGCCGGGTCAGGTGCCGGATCGGGCTGGAGATCGCGCCTTCGGACAGCAACCCGGTGGCGCATTGGTAGAGCAGCGGCTGGAAGACGTGGCTGGTTCCGCGGTCGACCAGGGTCACGTCGACCGCGGCCTTCCGCAGTCGACGGACGCAGTGCATGCCCGCGAATCCTGCTCCGATGACGACGACTCTGGGTCTCGAGGGGGCCATTCCGCCGATTGTTCCAGACGGATCGGCCCCCGGGCTGAACATCGCGGCGCGCCACCGCACCGGCCGGATACCGCGGGAGACGCCGTAAACCGTGGTTTAACCCCCATGCCGGCGGGTATCCGCGCGCTGTGGAAGCCAGGGTTTCTCTGTCGGTCAACGGTGTGGCCCGCGATGTCGTGGTGGACACGCGCACCACCCTCCTGGACGGCCTCCGGGATCGTCTGGGCGTCTTCTCGCCCAAGAAGGGTTGTGATCACGGCCAGTGCGGCTCGTGCACCGTCCTCGTCGATGGTCGCCGCATCATCAGTTGCCTGTCGTTCGCCGTCAGCTACGAGGGCACCGAGATCGTGACCGCCGAGGGACTCGCCGACGCCGACGACCTCCACCCACTCCAGCAGGCGTTCATCGATCAGGACGCCTTCCAGTGCGGGTACTGCACGCCGGGCCAGGTGTGTTCGGCGGCCGGCATGCTCGACGAGGCCAAGAACGGGCACCCGAGTCACGCCACCGACGACCTCGACCCCGACACCTCGGACGAACCCCTCAGCGATGACGAGATCCGGGAACGGATGAGCGGCAACCTGTGTCGCTGCGCGGCCTATCCCAACATCGTCGCGGCGATCCGGCAGGCGGCGGGACGATGATCCCCTTCACCTACGAACGCGCCGACGACGTGGCCGGCGCGGTCGACTTCCTCCGCGACCATCCCGGCGCGAAGCTGCTCGCGGGCGGCACGAACCTCGTCGACCACATGAAGCTGGGCATCGCCAACCCGCCTGCACTGGTGGACATCTCACGACTTCCTCTGGATCAGATCGGCGAAAACCCGGATGGTTCACTGCGTCTCGGCGCGACGGCGCGCAACGCCGACACCGCCGCCCATCCCCTGGTCCGCCGTCGCTACCCCATGCTTGCACGCGCCCTGCTCTCGGGCGCATCCCCTCAGCTGCGCAATCTGGCGACCAACGCCGGAAACCTGCTGCAGCGGACACGATGCGTCTACTTCCAGGACGTCACGACCCCGTGCAACAAACGCACACCAGGCAGCGGGTGCTCGGCGATCGGCGGCTACACGCGCTATCACGCCGTGCTCGGGGCGCCCGACACCGATGCCCAGGCAATCTGCGTGGCCACCCACCCGTCGGACCTGGCCGTGGCGCTCACCGCCCTGGACGCACGTGTCGTGGTGCAGGGCCCGGACGGTGAACGCGACTTCGACGTGCGTGCGCTGTACCGGCTACCCGGTGAACATCCCGACCGCGACACGGTTCTCGAGCCCCACGACGTGATCGTCGCGATCGACCTGCCCGCCCCGACCCCCGGATCGGCGTCGACCTATCGCAAGGTCCGCGACCGTGCATCGTATGCGTTCGCGCTGGTCTCGGTCGGCGCCGAGATCAGTCTGAACGATGGGACGATCGCGGATGCGCGGGTCGCATTCGGCGGCGTCGCCCACAAGCCGTGGCGCGCCGAACGGGCCGAGGCCGTGCTCCGCGGGCAGCAACCCTCGCGCGAACTGTTCGCCGAGGCCGCCGACGCCGAACTCGCCGCCGCCCGGCCGCTCGACGGAAACGAGTTCAAGATCCCCCTCGTCCGACGCACCCTGACCGCTGTTCTCGAGGAGCTGACCACCCGATGAGCGTCGTCGGATCGTCTCCAGCCCCGATCGGCCACGCTCGGATCGACGGCGTCGAAAAAGTCCGCGGCACAGCTCCGTACGCCTACGAACACGTCACCGACGCGGTGTACCTGTGGCCGGTCACCGCGACCGTCGCCCGAGGCCGAGTCACTTCGATGGACACCGACGCAGCCGAGTCGACCGTCGGCGTCGTCACGGTCCTCACCGTCGACGACGCGCCGCGCCTCGCCGACACCTCCGACGGCGATCTCACGATCCTGCAGTCCCCGGAGGTCTCCTACCGCGGCCAGCTCATCGGCGCGGTGGTCGCGGAGTCACCCGAAATCGCCCGGGAAGCAGCCGCATCCGTGACGGTGTCCTACGACGAGGCTCCCCACGACACCGCGTTCCGCGTCGACCACCCCAATCGCTACCGGCCCGCGAAGGTCAACGGCGGATTCGAAACCACCTCCGAGACAGGAGAACCCGACCGAATTCTGGCGGATCCGCCGGAGGGCACCGTCGTGGTCGACGAGTGGTATTCGACGCCCGAAGAGCACAACAATCCGCTGGAGCCACACACCGTGGTCGCATTGTGGGCACCCGACGAGGAGCTCCTCACCCTGTACGACTCAACGCAGTCGACGCAGGGCGTGGTCTCCGCGTTGGCTCCCGTCCTTGGACTCGAACCCGCACAGATGCGGGTGATCGCTCCGCATGTCGGGGGCGGGTTCGGGTCCAAGGGTTCACCCCACTCACACGACGTCCTGGCCGCCATGGCCGCGATGCGGGTGCCCGGCCGGGCCGTGAAGTTCGCGGTCACCCGCCAGCACATGTTCGCCTACGTCGGCCACCGCGCGCCCACGCGATCCCGACTCCGCATCGCCGCGGACGCCGACGGCAACATCACCGCGCTGATCCACGAGGCGCACACCCACAGCGCACATGCCAAGGAGTTCGCCGAGCAGGCCGCCGTCTCGTCGCGGATGATGTACACCGCGCCGCACCGGCGCACCGATCACCACGTCGTACCACTCGACGTCCCGCCGCCGTTCTGGATGCGTGCGCCGGGCGAGGCGCCGGGGATGTATGCCGGCGAGGTGGCGATGGACGAACTCGCCCATGCCGTGGGGCTCGACCCGATCGAGCTGCGTATCCGCAACGAACCCGCCGACGATCCCGAGACCGGGAAGCCGTGGTCGTCGCGACAGCTCGTCGAATGCCTCCGCGCGGGCGCCGAACGATTCGGCTGGGACCGTCGTCGTCCAGAACCCGGGACACACCGGGACGGCCGGCATCTCGTCGGATTCGGTGTCGCCTCCTCGACATACCCGCACATGGTGAACCCGGGCAACGAAGCCTCGATCTCGTACCGGGGCACCCGGTATTCGGTGAGCATCGCGGCCACCGACATCGGGACCGGCGCCTGGACCGCGCTGACACTCATCGCCGCCGACGCGCTGGGAGTCGAGCCGGACCGCATCGACCTCCAGATCGGTGACAGCGCCCTGCCGAGCGCCACCGTCGCGGGCGGCTCGTCGGGCACCTCGTCGTGGGGTTCGGCGATAGTCACCGCGGCACAACGCTTCCGGACACGGTTCGGCGACGATCCCGCGGACGGCGCCGAGGTCAGCGCGAGGACCGACGAGAACCCCGATCTGGAGAAATTCACCATCGCCTCGTTCGGCGCCCACTTCGTCGAGGTCCACGTCGACGTCGACACCGGTGAGATCCGCATCCCCCGCATGCTCGGCGTGTTCTCGATAGGACGCGCCATCAACCCGCGGACGGTGCGATCACAGCTCATCGGCGGCATGACCTTCGGCATCTCGATGGCCTTGTACGAGGAGAGCGTCCGGGACCCGCGTTTCGGTCACGTCGTCACCCAGGACCTGGCCGAGTACCACGTCCCCGTGCACGCGGACATCGCCGACGTCGACGCCATCTGGCTCGACGACCCCGACGAACACGCGACGCCGATGGGTTCCCGAGGTGCCGGTGAGATCGGCATCGTCGGCAGCGCCGCAGCAGTCGTCAACGCCGTCTACAACGCCACGGGTGTGCGCGTCCGAGACCTGCCCGTCCACCTCGACGACCTGCTCGAGGGACTGCCGGACAACTGAGCGGGCCTCAGCCGACGCCCGGGTAGGCTGACCAGCCCGGGACCGCCGGTGACACCGGCCACGGGTCGTCGCCCTGCGTCGGCAGCCAGTGCGGCATCCCCGCCTGTCGCGTTGCCGCACAGACCTTCTGGTCAGTCGTCGGCGTCGGATACAGCGCAGCGAAGTCGTATCGCGAGGTGTACCAGCCGCCGAAGACATTCACCTCCGGCGTCCGTTGACCACCACGCGGGGCTGCCGGTGGCCGGTCGCCGGTGCGCCGGATGTCGATCTCGACGGGCCGGGACGTGTCGTATCCGATCGCCCAGCTCCGGTCGGGTCCGGCCCCGTCACGCTCGACCGAGTGATATCCCTGTCGGCACAGCACGATTCGCGTCCAGTCGGCGTCGTCGGTGCGCCGCATGCCCGTATAGAACGCACTGCCCACCTGACGTCGGGCGTCCGAGACGCCGGACGGGTAGGCCGTCACCATCTGGTCGATGTTCGACGGTGAGGCCTCGGCGAATCCCGGATAACCCCACTCGGCCGAGGCGCCGGCGTTGGCGAGCTCGAAAGACTCGACGTAGGCGCGCACGAAGGTCCCCTCGGCCGACTGCGGGTCGAGCACCGGCGTGGCCGACCAGCGGAAGGTGGTGTCGAAGCCCGGTGGCAGATGGGCGTCCTGCGTGGCGGCGGGCGACGCGGCCTGCGGTTCCGGCGACACCGAGCACGCGGCCACTCCGAGACCCGCGGCCAGCGCGGCGATCATCGCGACGATTCGACGGTGGTGTCCTCGCGCCACGTGATCACCTTCTTCGCCGGTGATGGTCCTTACGGCCCGTTGTGCACCGGTTCTGGCTGTACCGATGCGGGCTCTGTCTGCACCCTATGCACCCTCGCTCGCCAGGAGCGGGATCCCCATGCACCGGAACGGCGACGAGAAGGTCTCGAAATGGGCACGCTCCGAATGGGCATGTCACCGCCGGCTCATCCCCTGGTGTCGACGTCTTCACCCGACGCGAGATCCCCGCACTCGACCGCCGTCACCTCCCGGCTCCTCAGGTAGGCCTGCGCACCGACGTCGCCGCAGATGACCTCGAGTGCAGGGCCGAGATGATCCGCACCGATGTACACCGGATGGCCCGGCCGGCCGTCGAAGACCGCACGCACCAGACGCTCGCGCCGACCTTCGGATGTCTCGAGGATGCGTCGCACCACGTCGGCTCCGACGTCGGGGGTGTCGACCACGGTGAGCAACAGCCCGCCCATCCCGGGCCGACGCGACGCCCATCTCAGCGCCGCCGACACCGACGCACCTATTCCCTCGGCCCAATCGTCGACGACGAGCGCGGTGGCGCCGACCGGCGGCTCGACGACCGCCGCGCCCATGGTCACCGCGATGTCCACGCAACCGCCAGCCCGCAGCGCGTTCGTCGCCGCATCCAGCCAGTCACCGCCGTGGGCGAGAATCTTCGGCATTCCGTACCGGGTACCGGCGCCGGCGGCGAGCACCACACCGAGAACCGAACCGGTCGTGCTGTCCTCCGGCAACGCTTTCACCGTTCCATCTTCCATGTGTCCGCCGCCCGTGAACCGGCGATACTCGGGTCGACCTCCTAAGCTGGACGCGTGCGCCCAGACGATCGCCGCGATGCCGCCGACGAAGGAGACGTCCGCCGCTTCAACGAGCTGAGCGTCGACGCATGCGTCGAACGGTTGCTCGCCTGTTGCAGCTCGCCGACCTGGGCGCGGCGAGTGGCGACGGCCCGCCCCTTCGTCGACGCGCAGGCCCTGCTGGACCGGGCGGATCAGATCCTGACCGAACTGACCGAGACGGACATCGACGAAGCTCTCGCCGGGCATCCCCGGATCGGCGATCGGCCCGACAACGCCTCGTCAGCGCGAGAACAGTCCGGCGTCGCCGGTGCCGACCCCTCGGTACTCGCCGAACTCGAGGAGTTCAACGCGGCGTACGAGCAGCGGTTCGGGCATGTCTATCTGGTCTTCGCCAACGGCCGCCCGGCGCACGAACTGCTCGGGATCCTCAAGAAGCGCATCGACAACGACGCCGAGACCGAACGCCGCGTGATGCGTGCCGAACTGGCGAAGATCAACCGCAGCCGCCTCATCCGTATGCTGGCGACACACGACACCGACGAGGGAGCTTCCGCATGACCGGCCTGTCCACCCATGTACTCGACGCGACGTCGGGCGCCCCGGCCGTCGGCGTCGAGGTGTCTCTGCAGGACGCCTCCGGCACCGAATTGTCCTCGGGACAGACCGATTCGGATGGTCGTATCGGCGAGATCAACCCCGAACCGCTTGTCCCGGGCATCTACCACCTGGTCTTCGACACCGGGAACTGGTTCTCCGACAACGACATCAAGGCGTTCTACCCCGAGATCGACATCTGCTTCGAGATCGACGCCGCCGATCACCACTACCATGTCCCGGTGCTGCTGAGCCCCTTCGCGTATTCGACGTACCGCGGCAGCTGATGCCCGTTCGAGAGGACATCTCGGCTCTCCTCGACACGGCCGACCGAGTGCTCGTCGGCGTCACCGGGCCTCCGGGCGCCGGGAAGACGACGCTCGCACGGACGCTCGTCGACGACTTCTCGTCGACACCGGGCGCCGACGCCGTCGGGTACGTGCCAATGGACGGCTTCCATCTGTCGAACGCCGTCCTCGATCGACTCGGCCACCGCGACCGCAAAGGCGCACCCGACACCTTCGACGCCGCGGGATTCGTTGCCGTGCTTCAGCGCATCGCCGACGGCAACGAGACCGTGTACGTACCCGACTTCGACCACACCGTCGGCGAGCCGATCGCGGCGTCGCTCATCGTGCCCACCACCGCACGACTCGTGATCGTCGAGGGCAACTACCTCGGGCTCGACGAACCCGGGTGGGACGGCGTGCGGCCCCTCCTCCATCGCCTCGTCTACGTCGACGCGGACGCGGAGGTCCGACGCGAGCGGCTGCTGAAACGGCACATCGCCGCCGGGAAGACCGAAGCCCAGGCGCGCGCCTGGATCGAGACCGTCGACGAACCCAACGCGGAACTCATCGCGGGTACGCGTCCCCGAGCAGACCTCGTGGTCGCCTGATCTCCCGCGCTTGCGTTTCCTTCCCGCCGATTGAGCTCGATCAGCGGGAAGGAAACGGATGCGTGGGACGGAAACGCCTACGCGGGGGCGAGTCTCGTCAGCTGAGCTCGATGAGCAGATCACCCGGCGAGACCTGGGCGACCGGGCCGACCGCGACCCGAGAGACCTTGCCGCCGACCGGTGCGGTGATGGCCGCTTCCATCTTCATCGCCTCGATGGTGCCGATCGTGGCGCCTGCGGCGACCTCGTCACCCTCGTCGACCGACAGGGACACGACCCCGGCGAACGGCGCCGCGATGTGCTTCGGGTTGGAGCGATCGGCCTTCTCGGCGGCGGCGACAGCGGAGTCGATGCTGTGGTCGCGCACCGCAATCGGACGGAGCTGACCGTTGAGCACACACATCACTGTGCGCATGCCCTTCTCGTCCGGCTCGCTGATCGCTTCGAGACCGATCATCAACTCCACACCCGGCTCGAGCGAGACGCGATGCTCCTCGCCGTACCGCAGGCCGTAGAAGAATTGATTCGCCGACAACCGTGAGGTGTCGCCGTAGGTCTCGTAGTGCTCCTCGAACTCCTTTGTGGGACCGGGGAACAGCAGGTGGTTGAGCCGGACCTGACGATCGCGGCCGGGCTTGTCCAGGATCGCCTCGTCGTCGGTCGTCAGCGTCGCCATCTCCGGCGCGGGTGCACGGCCCTGCAGCGCCAGGGTGCGCAACGGCTCCGGCCATCCACCGGGCGGGTCACCGAGTTCGCCACGCAGGAACCCGATCACCGAATCGGGGATGTCGTAGGAACTCGGGTCGGCGGCGAAATCCGACGCGGTGATCCCGCGACCGACCAGCGCCAGGGCCAGGTCACCGACGACCTTCGACGACGGCGTCACCTTGACCAGACGGCCCAGCATCGAGTCGGCGGCGGCATAGGCCTGCTCGACGGCCTCGAAGCGGTTGCCCAGCCCCAGCGAGATGGCCTGCTGCCGCAGGTTCGACAACTGACCGCCGGGGATCTCGTGCGAGTACACGCGACCGGTCGGAGCCGGCAGACCGGATTCGAACGGCGCGTACACCTTTCGCAGCGCCTCCCAGTACGGCTCGAGATCACAGACCCGGGCCAGGTCCAGACCGCTGTCACGGTCGGTGTGCGCAGTGGCGGCCACGATCGCCGACAGCGGCGGCTGACTGGTGGTACCGGCCAGCGCCGCACTCGCACCGTCCACCGCGTCCGCGCCGGCCTGCCAGGCCGCCATGTAGGTCGCGAGCTGACCACCCGGGGTGTCGTGGGTGTGCACATGGATCGGGAGGTCGAAGTTCTTGCGCAAGGCCGAGACCAGCGTGGTCGCCGCCGGCGCGCGCAACAGACCGGCCATGTCCTTGATGGCCAGCACATGCGCACCGGCCTCGACGATCTGCTCGGCCAGACGCAGGTAGTAGTCGAGGGTGTAGAGATCCTCCGACGGCGACGACAGGTCGCCGGTGTAGCTCATCGCCACCTCGGCCACCGCGGTCCCCGTCTCGCGGACCGCGTCGATCGCCGGGCGCATCGCGTCGATGTTGTTGAGCGCGTCGAAGATCCGGAAGATGTCGATACCCACATCGGTCGCCTCGGAGACGAACGCGGTGGTGACCTTCGTCGGGTACGGCGTGTACCCGACGGTGTTGGCACCCCGCAGGAGCATCTGCAGACAGATGTTCGGGATCGCTTCGCGCAACTGCGCCAGCCGATCCCACGGATCTTCTTTCAGGAAGCGAAGGGCCACGTCGTAAGTCGCGCCGCCCCAGCACTCCACCGACAACAATTCAGGAGTCAGCGCCGCGACATACGGTGCGACGTTGACCAGACCGGTGGTGCGCACGCGCGTCGCCAGCAGCGACTGATGCGCGTCGCGGAAGGTCGTGTCGGTGATGCCGAGACGCGGGTTCTCGCGCAGGTCGCGGGCGAAGCCCTCGGGTCCGAGCTGCAGAAGACGCTGACGCGAACCATCGGGCGGCGACGCGAGCACCGAACGCTCGACGGTGGGCAGCTTGTCTCGCGGGTACACCGTCGTCGGACGCTCGCCGTGCGGCTTGTTGACCGTCACGTCGGCCAGGTACGAGATGATCTTGGTGCCGCGGTCCGCCGACGACCGCGAGGTCAGCAATTCCGGGCGCTCGTCGATGAACGATGTCGTGACCCGACCGGCGCGGAAGTCCGGATCGTCGAGCACGGCCTGCAGGAACGGGATGTTGGTCGCCACACCGCGGATGCGGAACTCGGCCACCGCACGCCGCGCGCGCCGCACCGCGGTCGGGAAATCTCTTCCACGACAAGTCAACTTGACCAGCATCGAGTCGAAGTGCCCGCTCACCTCGGCACCCAGGTTGGCGCCACCGTCGAGGCGCACACCCGCGCCGCCCGGGCTGCGGTAGGCGGTGATGCGACCCACATCGGGACGGAATCCGTTGGACGGATCCTCAGTGGTGATGCGGCACTGCAGCGCGGCACCGCGAATGCGGACGGACTCCTGCGACAACCCGAGATCGTCCAGGGACTCCCCCGCCGCGATGCGCAGCTGCGAGCTCACCAGGTCGACGTCGGTGATCTCCTCGGTCACGGTGTGCTCGACCTGGATGCGCGGGTTCATCTCGATGAAGACGTGGCGTCCCTGCTCGTCGAGGAGGAACTCGACGGTGCCCGCACAGGTGTAACCGATGTGGCGGGCGAAGGCCACGGCGTCGGCGCAGATCTTCTCCCGCAGCTCGTCGGAGAGGTTGGGCGCCGGCGCGAGCTCGATGACCTTCTGATGGCGGCGCTGCAGACTGCAGTCGCGCTCGTAGAGGTGGATCACGTTGCCGTAAGTGTCGGCGAGGATCTGCACCTCGATGTGGCGCGGGTTGACCACGGCCTGCTCCAGGAACACCGTGGCGTCGCCGAACGCGGACTCCGCCTCGCGCGATGCCGCGGCGATCGACTCGGCCAGGTCGGCACGATCGTCGACGCGCCGCATACCGCGACCGCCACCACCGGCGACCGCCTTCACGAACACCGGGAACTGCATGTCCTCGGCAGCGGCGAGCAGCTCGTCGAGATCCGACGACGGCGCCGAGGACGCCAGCACCGGAATGCCCGCAGCCTTCGCCGCGGCCACCGCGGTGGCCTTGTTGCCGGTCATCTCCAGGATGTCGGCGCTGGGTCCGACGAAGGTGATGCCGGCCTCGGCACACGCAGCCGCGAGACCCTGGTTCTCCGACAGGAAGCCGTAGCCGGGATAGATCGCATCGGCGCCACAGCGCACCGCCGCGGACACCACTTCGTCGACCGACAGGTACGCCCGCACCGGATGGCCCGGCAGACCGATCTGATACGACTCGTCGGCCTTCAGGCGATGCACCGAGTTGCGGTCCTCATACGGGAACACCGCGACCGTGCGCGCACCCAGCTCGTAGGCGGCGCGGAACGCGCGGATCGCGATCTCACCCCGGTTGGCAACCAGAACCTTCTCGAACATCGGGTGTTCCCTTTTCTCCCGCTGCGACATTTGTATCGAGTTATCTCGGGTCCGTTCACTCGACGGACCTGTGCAGTACATCACGTGATCCTACTCACGACACAACCCACCCCGAGCATCCCGCGACACCTCCCCGGCGAGCACCGAAACAGACTGCCGGACAACATAACCGGGAGAGATTGCACAGGGGTTGTGAAATGCTCTCACCGCAGGTTGGCACGGTGAGAGATCACCAGCGCTGAATATGCCCGAAAACCGACCGATCGCTCTGTCGAGAATTGTTGCCGCGCAGTATCCGGATTACGAATAAATCGATCCGAATCGCGCAACCCGAGCCCTCGCCTGGGCGAGTGACGCACG
Organism: Gordonia sp. YY1; assembly: GCF_009872315.1. Lineage (NCBI taxonomy): Bacteria > Bacillati > Actinomycetota > Actinomycetes > Mycobacteriales > Gordoniaceae > Gordonia > Gordonia sp. YY1. The sequence continues at coordinate 127,255 of NZ_WXYI01000009.1, forward strand.
CCGCAGACTTTGGTTCGGCAGGCCCGGCACAACTAGCGTCGACCCCGGATTCGCCGTCGCCGTTCGTCACCGGCATTCGTCACCGCCGACCAGGAGGGTCAACATCGTGGGCTTCACACGCTTCGTCGCGCTCGGGGATTCCTTCACCGAGGGTGTCGGCGACACGGACCCGGCCCGACCGAACGGTCTGCGCGGCTGGGCCGACCGCGTCGCCGAACAACTCGCCGCCCGAGACGAGAACTTCAGCTACGCGAACCTGGCGATCCGCGGCCGGCTGCTCGACGCCGTGATCGCCGAGCAGCTCGACGCGGCGGTCGCCATGAACCCCGATCTCATCACCCTCTACGCCGGCGGTAACGACATCATGCGGCCGTCGATCGACCTCGACGCGCTGATGGCCCGATACGACGCCGCGCTCGGCAAGCTGGTCGCCACCGGCACCACGGTCGTCGTCTTCACCGCCTACGACACGGGCTGGGCCCCGGTCTTCCGCAAGCTGCGCGGCCGCATCGCCATCTACAACGAACTGCTCCGCGAGGTCGCCGAGCGGCACGACGTCGTCGTCTTCGACTACTGGCGACTCAAGGGCTACGACGACTACCGGATGTGGGACACCGACCGCCTGCACATGTCACCTCTGGGCCACACCCGGATGGCCGCCGAGGTCCTGGACCTCCTCGGTGTCGACCACGACATCACCCCCGTCGAGCTCGAGGCCGCGGCCGAGCTGACCCGCCGCGAGCAGCGTCGACAGAACGCCGAATGGGCGCGCACCTTCCTCGGCCCCTGGGTGATGCGGCGGGTGCGCGGCATCTCCTCCGGCGACGGCGTGACGCCCCGCTGGCCCGAACCCGTGTCGGGTGCGGCCCTGATCGCACGCTGAGACCGTTTCCTCCGGACGTCCCAGGCCGGGACGCAAACGTTCTCCGGCGACCGGGCCGGGATAGTCTGACCTTTCGGAGGTGTGAACGACACATGAAGACAACGGGTCGGACGAGCGAGTGACCAGCAGGACCGAGACCAACGGATCGCAGGGCGAAGAAGACCCGCACACCTCGCCGGACATCCACCCCTCGCTCGACGCCACCGACGAACACGTCCACCCCCGTGCCGCGGTCACGGTGCTCTGCCTGGCAGGCATCGTCGTCGCGCTGATGCAGACGATCATCGTCCCGCTGATCCCCCAACTCCCCACCCTTCTCAACGCCGACGCGTCGAACACCACCTGGGCCATCACCATCACCCTGTTGGTGGGAGCCGTCGCGACCCCGATCGGCGGCCGCATCGGCGACATGTACGGCAAACGGCTCGCGATCCTCGCCAGCCTCGGGTTCGTCGCGGTCGGTTCGATCACCTGCGCCCTGTCCACCTCACTGCCGCTCTTCATCCTGGGGCGAGGTCTCCAGGGCCTCGGATTCGGCATCATCGCACTGGGCATCAGCGTCATGCGCGACATCGTCCCGGCCCGCTACCTCGGCTCGGCGGTCGGCACGATGAGCGCCTCGCTCGGGATCGGCGGCGCGCTCGGACTCCCGTTCGCCGCGGCCATCGCCCAGCACGTCAGCTGGCACGCCCTGTTCTGGTCGTGTGGCGCCGTCGCCGCCCTGGCGGCCGTCGGCGTCGTGTTGACGGTCCCCAAGAGCTCCTCCGCATCCGGTGGACGATTCGATCTCCTCGGTGCGCTCGGCCTGGCCGGGGTCCTGGTCTGCCTCCTCCTGCCGTTGTCGAAGGGCGCGGTGTGGGGTTGGACCGCCCCGCTCACCCTCGGCTGCTTCGGCGGCTTCGTCGTGCTCCTCGGTGTCTGGTCCGTTGTCGAACTACGACGCCCGAACCCGCTGATCGATCTCCGCATCCTCGGCGAGCGTCCCCTGCTCCTGACCAACCTGGCGTCGATCGCGACCGGTTTCGCCTTCTACGCCATGCAGCTCATCCCGATCCAGCTGCTCATGGCACCCACCAACAGTCCCAACGGCTTCGGCTACGACATGGTCCACGCGAGTCTGATCCTCGCCCCGAGCGGCCTGGTCATGTTCGCGCTGTCCAACCTCAGCGGTCGCATCAACGCCGCACTCGGCGCGCGGGTGTCACTCGCCCTCGGCGGCGCCGTGATCGGCATCGGATACGTCGTCTTCATCGTCGGACTCGCGGGCCCGTGGGCCCTGACCTGGATCCACATGCTGGTGATCGCCTGCTGCATCGGCGCCGGACTGGGGATCGCCTACTCGGCGATGCCCGCACTCATCATGCAGTCGGTGAGCATCGAGCAGACCGGTGAGTCGAACGGCGTCAACGCCCTCATGCGCATCATCGGCACCTCGACCGCCGCGGCCGTCGTCGGCATGCTCCTCACCTGGTCGATGATCACGGTCACCGGACCCGATGGCACCGATCCCGACGGGGGCGTGATCTCGGTCCCGGCCAGCGAAGGCTATCTGTGGGCGTCCGGTATCGCGCTGGCCGCCTGTGTCGTGGCGTCGGTGGTCGCGATGGCCATCCCGGGGCGGCGCGGCCTCACCGAAACCCCCGTGTGACACCGGACCTCGCCGAACCCGACGTCGCCGACGTCACCGGTCACCGAGATGCGCGGCCGGGCCGATCCACGTAGCGTGACGCCGTGCCCCCTGCGACGCTCATCGAGAACGCCTACGCCGCCGAACCTTTCGGCTGCACCCCACCGGACGACATGGAATCGGCCGGCCGGGTCGGGCCCGGCGCCGAGCGGTGCGTGTGGTCGGCACCGCGTCGTCGAATCGCGTCGATCGAACCCGGCGAGTTCACCGACCTCGTACTGTGGGACCTGACCACCGCGGTCGCGACGCAGCTCCGCCGCCTTCTCGACAAGGCACACTGATGGATCTCACCGCCGTCACCCAGTACCGATTCGCGCGTTCTCGTGGCGACGTGTTCGCGGGCCCCGGCGAACAACTCGTCGCCGGCGGAACCTGGGTCTTCTCCGAACCCCAGCCGGCCACCACCGGTCTCATCGACCTCAGCGAAATGGGTTGGGAATCGGTCGAAGACCTACCCGACGGCGGTCTCCGCATCGGCGCCACCTGCACCATCGCGGAGCTGGTCGCACTGCCGCCACGCCCCGGCTTCCGCGCCCATCCCCTCTTCGCCCAGTGCGCGAACGCCCTTCTCGCGTCGTTCAAGATCTGGAACATGGCCACGGTCGGCGGCAACATCTGCCGGTCCTTCGCGGCGGCGTCGATGGTGTCACTGGCCGTCGCACTCGACGCCACGGCGCTCATCTGGAATCCCGACGGTGCCGACCGGTGTGTGCCGGTCGCCGAACTGGTGATCGGCAACGGCATCAACCTCCTGGGCCCCGGGGAAGTCCTCCGCGCCGTCGACTTCCCGGCGCACGCACTGGCCGCGGTGACCGGGTTCCGGAAGATCGCCCTCGTCGACCTGGGACGTTCCGGGGCCGTCGTGACCGGCCGCATCGACCCCGACGCCACCACGGTCTTCGGGATCACGGCCGCAACGGAGTGGCCCACGGTTCTGCGGTATCCCCGTCCGCCGACCGCGGACCGGCTGCATCACGACATCACCACCGCCCCCGGCTACTACACCGATCCGCTCGGGTCCGCCGACTGGCGGCGCGGGGTGTCGGCGGTCCTCGCCGAGGAGATCCGCCTCGAGCTCACCGGGACGGGGTAGAACGATGGAGTTCGAGGTCAACGGCGAGACGATCGACGCCGAACCCGCTGCTGGACAGTGCCTCCGGATGCTGCTCCGCCAGCACGGCCACTTCGAGGTGAAGAAGGGTTGCGACGCAGGCGATTGCGGTGCGTGTTCGGTACTCGTCGACGGACAACCCGTGCACTCGTGCATCTTTCCCGCACAGCGCGCCGCCGGGAAGTCGGTGACCACGGTCGCCGGCCTCGGCACACCCGACGATCTGCATCCCGTGCAGCAGTCCTTCGTCGACAGCTTCGGCTTCCAATGCGGGTTCTGCACCGCGGGCATGGTCGTCACCGCCTCGACGCTCACCCCGGACGACCTCGGTGACCTGCCGCGGCGGATGAAGGGAAACCTCTGCCGCTGCACCGGTTACCGTTCGATCCGGGACGCCATCGGCAACACCCTGGCGCCTGCCCGTCCCCGTCCGGCGGTCGGCGCCGGCGTGGGCACCTCGGTCAATCCGCCCGCGGCGCGACGCGTGGTGACCGGTACCGAGGCGTACACCTTCGACATCCCGGTCGACGGCGCACTGCACATCCACGTACTCGGTTCGCCGCACCCACACGCCCGCATCCTCGCGATCGACACCTCCGACGCCTCGGCCCTCCCCGGCGTCGAAGTGATCCTCACCCACGAGAACGTCTCGACGCCAAGGTTTTCCACCGGACGTCATCAGAACCGGCTAGAGGACCCCGACGACACCCTCATCTTCGATCCCGTAGTTCGCTTCGTCGGACAGCGCGTCGCCGCCGTCGTCGCCTCGACACCGGGGATCGCCGAGCAGGCCGCGGCACTGATCCGCGTCACCTACGAGGAACTGCCCGCGGTCTTCGACCCGGAGGATGCACGCACGCCCGGGTCCCCCGTCATCCATCCCGACCGCACCGTCGACGACCGGGTGATGGAGGCCGAACGCAACATCGTCGCCACCTTCCACGAGGGTTTCGGCGGTGACGTCGACGACGCACTCGCGGCATCGTCGACGACGGTGCACGGGACATGGCGCAACGGTCGGGTCTCCCACGCGCAGCTCGAGACCCACGGTTCGGTCGCCTGGACCGATGCCACCGGACGTCTGGTGGTCCGCACCAGCACACAGGTCCCGTTCCTCGTACGCGACGAACTCGCCCGAATCCTTGATCTCCCACCCGAGAAGGTCCGGGTGTTCAGCGGCCGCGTGGGCGGCGGATTCGGCGGCAAACAGGAGATGCTGACCGAGGATCTCGCCGCCGTCGCCACACTGCGCACCGGGCGTCCCTGCGTCTACGAGATGACGCGCACCGACGAGATGACGCGAACGACCTATCGCCACCCGATGCGGGTGACGGTGGATCTCGGGGCCGACGACGGCGGCCGGCTCACCGCGCTGCGAGTCGACGTGTTGTCGGACACCGGTGCGTACGGCAACCACGCGATCGGCGTGATGTTCCATGCCTGCGCCGAGTCGGTCTCGGTGTACAACTGCCCGGTCAAGAGGATCGACGCCGAGGTCGTCTACACCAACAACCCGCCGTCGGGCGCGTTCCGCGGCTACGGTCTCGGGCAGGTGATCTTCGCCGTCGAGTGCGCGATGGACGAGCTCGCGGTCCGCCTCGGCCTCGACCCCTTCGAACTCCGGCGTCGCAATGCCGTTGCCGACGGCGATCCGCTACTCATCGCACGTCCCGACCCCGAGGTGGACCTGGTCTACGGCAGTTACGGTCTCGACCAGTGCCTCGACCTGGCCGAGTCCGCCCTGCGGCGGGGCAACGGTGCCGTCGTCCCGCCCGGACCGCGGTGGCGCATCGGCGAAGGGATGGCGATCTCCGCGATCGCCACCATGGCCCCACGCGGTCATTTCGCGGATGTCACCGTGGCGGTCGACTCCGCCGGCACCTATCACGTCGGTGTCGGGACCTGTGAGTTCGGCAACGGCACCACGACGGTCCACACGCAGATCGTCGCGACCGCGCTGTCGACCGAACCGGGCCGGGTCTCGTTGTGGCACGGGGACACCGACGCCGTCACACACGACACCGGAGCGTTCGCCTCTGCGGGTACCACCGTCGCCGGCAAGGCCGTGTACGGCGCCTGCCTCGCACTCCGCGACATTCTCGTCGGGGCCGCGAGCCGACTCACCGGTGTCGATCCCGCCCACATCCAAATGCGTTCGGACGGAGCCCTTGCCGATGATCGGCTGATCGGGTTCCGACACCTGATCGACACGGTCGACGACCGTCACCGGGTGCTGCATCCGGACGGCCCGCGCGCCATCGCCGCCGGCGAGGAACGGGGCGAGATGCGTTCCATCGCATTCGATGTGCAGGCCTTCCGGGTGGCGGTGGACACCGAGACCGGGACCGTCGCGATCCTGCAATCCGTCCACGCGGCCGACGCCGGCACCGTGATGAATCCCGAACAGTGCCGGGGTCAGGTGGAAGGCGGTGTGGCGCAGGGCATCGGCTCTGCCCTCTACGAGGAGATCATGATCGACGACCACGGCGCACCGCTGACCAAGGTGTTCCGCACCTACCGTGTTCCCCAGATGGCCGACATCCCGTTCACCGAGGTCTACTTCGCCGACACCGCCGACGAACTCGGTCCGTTCGGGGCCAAATCGATGTCGGAGTCCCCCTTCAACCCGGTCGCTCCCGCGCTGGCGAACGCCATCCGACGCGCCCTCGACGTCCGCCCGTACGAGACGCCGATGTCACGGGACCGGATCTGGCGGCTCACGCACCCCGAATTCGGCGACAAACGCCGAAGTTAAAGAGCTGAAAAACAGGCGTTCAACATCGGATAAACTATTCTTTGATTCCCTAACAAGTCTGGTGCACAAGACATTTCATTTGGAAGGCAATTGGGAACAAAGAACAAACATTTCGGCAGAATTCCTGCGAGATCGCCACGCCGAGACGCACACTCCTCATTATCCGACAGTCCAGAGGAGGGCACCATGACACATACTGCACCCGTAGACGACGGCGGAACCCTTTCTGCCAAGCAGGGTATCGCCGCCGGAACGTCCATCGGCGCGGCGATCATCCTGATCGTCGTCGGTGTCGTCCAACTCGCACAGGGCATCGCGGCCGTGGCCAAGGACGAGGTCTTCGTCCGCGGAGTCGACTACGTGTACAAGTTCGACTTCACGACCTGGGGCTGGATCCACATCGTGCTGGGCGCCATCGCGATCATCGTCGGCGCCGGACTCGTCAGCGGTGCCGGCTGGGCCAGATTCACCGCCATCGTGATCGCCGCCCTCTCCATCATCGCCAACTTCCTGTGGCTGCCGTACTACCCGTGGTGGTCGGTGCTGATCATCGCGCTCGATGTGGTCGTCATCTGGGCGGTCTCGACCTGGAATCCCCGGGCCGACTACCGCTGACGCAGACCGGCGCCATCGGTGAACACGGAAACCCCTGGGGGCGATCAGGAACCGCCCGGGGGTTTCCCCATCAGCACCTCCGAACGTGCCGAACTCGAGCAGCTGCGCGCCGAGGTTGCCCGGCTGCGCGAACGGGCCGAGACGGGCGAACCAGCGTCGGCCGGCGCCGCGAAACGGCGGTCCGGCCGGCGCTGGTTCGCGGTCGGGGTCCTGTGCGTCCTCGTCGCACTGCTGGCGATCACCTCGGTCACCTCCCGCTTCGTGCGCGGGGAGATCCTCGACACCGACCACTATCTGACGACGGTCGCACCGCTGGCCTCGGAACCCGCGTTGCAGGCCGAGATCACCGACACGGTCACCGACGAGATCTTCCAGCGGATCGACGTCGAGGCGCTGACGGCGAACGCCCTCAACGCGCTGAGCGATGCGGCTCCCGCCACCGCGAACGCGCCCCGCGTTGATCGTGCGATCGACGGACTCGCACCGGTCCTCGCCGGCCAGGCCCGCACCTTCGTACAGCAGACGGTGTCGTCCCTGGTCACCAGCGACCAGTTCGAAACGCTCTGGGTGGAGGCCAATCGCAGGGCGCATGCCGCTCTCGTCGCCGTGGTGACCGGAGACGTCGGACCGTCCTCGGTGACCGTCGACGAATCGGGAACCGTGAGCATCTCGCTCGGGACGGTGATCGAGAACGTCAAGAAGCGCCTCCTGGACAGCGGGTTCACCTTCGCCGAGAAGATCCCCGCCGTCGACAAGCAATTCGTGCTGTTCCGGTCACCGGAACTGGTCCGCGCGCAACGCGCGGTCTCCACGCTCGACACCGTCGCCGACGTCCTGCCGTGGCTCGCGATCGCATGTGCCCTGGGCGCCGTCGCGATCGCACCACGAGGTCGACGACTCCGCGCGCTCTCCCTCGCCGGACTGTCGTTGGTGGTGAGCATGCTCATCCTGGCGATCTCGCTGATCGTCGTCCGCGCACTGTATCTCGATGACATACCGGCGGAGGTGTTGTCGCCCGACGCGGCGGCCGTCATCGCCGACACCGTGACCGAACCACTCCGACTCGCACTGCGAGCCGTTGCCGTGCTGGGACTCGTGATCGCGATCGGCGCCTATCTGATCGGCGGTTCGTCGTCTGCCGCCGCGGTGCGGCAGGGGTTCTCACACGGTCTCGACTCCCTGCAACATCTACGGAAGGCACGCCCACCGAATGCCTTCGAGACAACCGCCTACCGTGCGCGCATCGCGCTGCGGGCGACCGTCATCGGCATCGCCGCGGTGCTGCTCATGTTCTGGAACTACCCGACCGGCCTCGTCGTCCTGCTCATCGCGTTCTTCGCACTCGTCACGTTGCTGGTGATCGAGATCGTGATCCGGCCGGCACGGGCGTGGCAGGACGCGACGGTATGAGGCAGGAGCCGGGTACGGCCGTCGACGAGGAACCGGTCTCTCGTCGATGGTGGGCGCGTGCGGCAGTCGCGGCGGTGATCGTCGCGCTGCTGCTCCCGGTCACCATGTCGGGACTGCGGGCACTGGTGTTGCTGCTGCTGGTCTGCATCGCGTGTGCCGTGGTCATCGTCGTGGCGATCTACTGGTTCCTCATCAGCCGCGGCGCGATCCGCGCACTGGCCGCTGTCGTCGCCGTCATCCAGCTTCCACTTCTGGCAGTCTTCTTGATCCGCGAACGCCAGCTCTGGGTCGTGATCGCTTCAGGGGCACTGGTCGTCGTCGCGATCGCCTGCGCCCGACGAGCATTGCGACCGACTCGGGCACAGTCACTCATGCCGGAACATCCGGCGACGCCGGTGAGCCGTCCCTTCCTGGTGATGAATCCACGGTCGGGCGGCGGCAAGGTCGGCCGCTTCGACCTGCAGCGCCGGGCCGAGGAACTCGGCGCCGAGGTCGCCTTGCTGAGCGGGCCGGAACAGGTCGACGTCACCGAACTGGCCAGGGATGCGGTGAGACGAGGAGCCGACCTCCTCGGGGTGGCAGGCGATGACGGCACGCAGGCCCTGGTGGCCGCCGTGGCCGCCGAACAACAGGTGCCGTTCCTCGTGATCAGCGCGGGCACCCGAAATCACTTCGCGCTCGACCTCGGGCTGGACCGGCGCGATCCCACCCGATGTCTGGACGCACTTCACGACGGAATCGAGTTGCACGTCGACCTCGGCTGGATCAATGGGCGCCCGTTCGTCAACAACGCGTCATTCGGCGTCTATGCGGAGGTCGTGCAGAGTCCGCAGTACCGCGACGACAAGACCGGAACGGTCCTGCGGATGCTGCCGGACCTGCTCGGCGCCGACTCCGGGCCGGGCTTGCGAGCCCGGATCGGCGACGACACCGTGACCGGGCCACAGGCGATCCTGGTGAGCAACGGTCCCTACGCCACCAATGACCTGGCGGGGCTTGGACGCCGAACGCGCATCGACTCCGGATTACTCGGCGTGGTCACCGTCTCGGTCGCCGACACCCGCCAGGCCGTGGGCCTGCTCCGGCGCGGCCACCAACAAGGCCTCGTACAGCGCACGGCGACGCAGGTCATCGTCGACGCCGACGCCGCCGAGATCCCGGTCGGTATCGACGGCGAGTCGGTGCGACTCCGGACTCCGGTGCGCTGCACCATCGCCCCGGGTGCGTTGCGTGTCCGTGTCCCTCGAGAGCGTCCCGAGATCCGTGTCGCACCGCCGCAACTCGACTGGGTCCGGTTACGGGATCTGCTCCGGCCGCGGCTCAGCGGTGGCTGAACCACGGTTCCGGTACGCCTCGACCGCCGACTCGACCGTGGGATAGAACCGCGATTCGTCGAATCGGTCATCGGTTTCGAACCGAATGAGCTTGTCCTTGACCGGCCCCTTGAGCTCCGCGAACACCAGTCGGACCGAAGACGACTCGAGCGAGCGGTCGAGATCGACGAGTTCATCTGCGGCGGTCGTGTCGAGACCGGTGATCGGTTCGGCGGCGACGATGACCCAGTCGACCGGTGACCCGCGGCGCGCCAACGTTTCCCGAACGTGTGAGGCGAAGATCTTGCCGTTGGCGAAGAACAGCGGCGCGTCGAAACGGACCAGCACGAGCCCGGGAATCCGGTGGCCCTCCGGATGCCGGACGACGTCGTGAAAGCCGGTGTCCCCCAACTCCACCAGTTCTGTTCGGTACGGCTGCCAGGCGCGCGCCACCACGGCGACGAAGGACAGTCCGATCGCGACCAGGATGCCCTGGAGAACACCCACGAGCGCAACGCCGAGGAATGCCGCCGCGGCCAAGCCGAATTCGATCTTGCTCAACTTCCACACCCGGACCATTCCGGGTATGTCGATGAGCGCGGTCGCCGCGACGATGACGACTGCCGCCAGCGTCGCGTCGGGCAGATAGGCGGTCACGCCAGGAGCCGCCAGGACGAACACCAGTACCGCGGCCGCTCCCACGACGCCCGCGAGCTGGGTGTGCGCACCGGCCTGTTCGGCGACCGGCGTTCGGGAACCGCTCGCCGAGATGGGGAATCCACCGAAGAGTCCACTGGCGAGGTTGGCCGTGCCGATCGCCTTCATCTCCGTGCTGCCGTCGACGTCCTCACCGCGCCGGGCGGCGAAGGTCCGCGACAGCACCCCGGAGTCGGCGAAGGCGATCAGCGCGATCCCCGCGGCGGGTCCGACGAGGGACAGCACGTCGTCCCAGTCGATGCCGCCGTACTGCGGAAGGGGCAGTCCCGCCGGCAGCGCGCCGACCATCCCGATGTCGTCGTCGAGTCCGAACAGGGCGATCACCACGATCGAACCCACCACCGCGACAAGAACCCCCGGTATCCGCGGGAGCCAGCGTCGAAAGGCCACGATGACCACGAGACAGGCGATCCCCATCGCGGCGGCGACCGTGTCGACGTCACCGGCGACCACGGAGGTGACGATCTCACCGATCTTCTGGAACAACCCCGAGGCGTCGACCGAGAAGCCGAGCAGTTTCGGCAACTGTCCCACGACGACGATGAGCGCTATCGCGTTCAGATAGCCGAGTCGCAGCGGCTTGGACAGGAGTTCGGTGACGAATCCGAGCCGAAGAAAGCCGCCCAGGAGGAGAATTGCGCCGACGAGCACGGCGAGGATCCCGGCGAGTGCGAGGGCGTCCTCCGGGTCACCGACCGCGGCCAGTGGCAGGACCGCCGCGGCGATCAGCGGCGCGAGCGACGAATCCGGGCCGAGCACAAGGATCTTCGACGGGCCGACCACGGCATAGGCGAGCAGCGGCACGATCGTCGCCCACAGGCCCGCATAGGCGGGCAGCCCGGCGGCTTCGGCGTAGCCCATCCCGGCGGGGATGAGCAGCGCGGTGAGCACCAGACCGGCGGTGACGTCGGTACGAAGCCACTCGCGCTTGTATCCCCGGGCCGTCGCGAGACCTGGAAGGCGCCAGAGCGCCGACCTGCCGACGCTCATGCGCGCGCTCGCCGCGGTGCGACCGCGTCCAGGCAACGCCACACCGCTGATTGGTCGGCGGTCACCTCACCGCTCCTGGTAGGGAAGATGGCTGATCACGTTGAGCCGGCCGCGCTTCTTGTCGTCGTTGGACACGACGTACCAAGGCGCCCAGCCGGTGTCGGTGTAACGGAACATCTCGTCGCGCGCCCGCGAGAAGTCGTACCAGCGGCTGTAGGACTCGAGGTCGACCTTCGACAGCTTCCAGATCTTGCGCGGATCGTCGATGCGACTCTGGAGGCGCAGCGTCTGCTGTTCCTGACTGACCTCGAGCCAGTACTTCAGGAGGAGGATTCCGGAATCGATCGTCGCCCGGTCGACCGCCGCCGGTTGATCGGTCGCGGCCACGCCCGAAAGACCACTGACGGAATTCTTCCCGCGATGCTTCTTGCCACCCATCGTTCACCTCACAGTCGCCCGCCGTCCTGGGCAGCGGATGCGGCGTCCTCGACCACTCGAAGACCTCACATTGCCATACCTCTCCTGAGGGGGCATCGACGAATCACGTCGTATTGTCGACGGCCACGACTCATATCACGCGCGGTGACGCCGAAAAGGGCTCAGATCGATGCCTTCTCGCCACAAACAACGACGAGCGACGGCCCCGGCAGGCTTCTGCCGGGGCCGTCGCTCGGTGCGGTTCGCCGGTCAGCCGCGCAGCAGCCCCTTGGCGACGTGGGTCACCTGGATCTCGTTGCTGCCGGCGTAGATCATGAGCGACTTCGCATCTCGCGCGAGCTGCTCGACCCGGTACTCGGCCATGTATCCGTTGCCGCCGAACAGCTGGACGGCCTCCATCGCCACTTCGGTGGCGGCCTTCGACGAGTAGAGCTTCATCGCCGACGCCTCCGACAGGCTCAGCGGCTTACCCGCCTTGCCCCGCTCGATCGCGCTGAAGAGCATGTTCTGCACGTTGATCCGGGCGATCTCCATCTCGGCGAGCTTGAGCTGGATGAGCTGGAACTGGGCGATCTCCTGACCCCACAGCTTGCGCGTCTTGGCGTAGTCGATCGACAGTCGCTGCGCCTCGTTGATGATGCCCAGCGACAGTGCGGCGATGCCGACACGTTCGGCGGTGAAGCCGGCCTTCGCGCCTTCGGAACCACGGGAATCTCCCCCGGTGTCCTCGGTCTCGCCGAGCAGACGGTCCTTGCCGACCCGGACGTTGTCGAAGAACAGCTCACCGGTCGGCGAGCTCATCATGCCCATCTTCTTGAACGGCTTGCCCTGGGTGAGCCCCGGCATCCCCTTGTCGAGGACGAAGGACAGCACCTTGCGGTCACGCATGGGCGTTCCGCTGCCGTCGTCGAGTTTCGCGAACACGACGATGGTGTCGGCGTACGGGCCGTTGGTGATGAACGTCTTCTGCCCGTTCAGGATGTAGTCGTCACCATCGCGGCGGACGGTCGTCTTCATGCCGCCGAGCGCGTCGGAGCCCGAATCGGGTTCGGTGATCGCCCAGGCGCCGACCTTCTCCATCGTGACCAGCTCGGGCAGCCAGCGCTTCTTCTGCGCGAGCGTGCCCTTGCCGCGGATCGTCGAGGCGGTCAAGCCCATGCTCACACCCAGCGACGCGACGAGACCCAGGCACACACCCGCGAGCTCGATGTTGACCATCATGAACATCGAGCCGCCCATACCGCCGCCGTCACCGGAAGATTTCTTCTCCCCGTTGGCTTCTGCGGCGAGTTCCTTCTCCAGCGCATCCTTGGCCATCGCATCGACCCCGAAGGTCGACAGCAGCTTGCGGGTGATGTCGTACGGGGGCAGTACGCCGGACTCGAGCTCGTCGAGATGTGGCCGGATCTCCTTGTCGATGAACGCGCGCAGCGCGTCCCGCACCATCAGATCTTCTTCGGACCACTCGAACATCGTCACTCTCCCAGACCGGTGCCCGCCGGGGCGAACACGTTTCAGTTTTGCCGACTCAACTGTGTCAGGAGTCACTCAGGATGTCTAGGTACGTCTGCGCGAATTCGTTTCTTCAGGGTCTCGACCAGAGGTAGGCGGCCGCCGGACGGACCTCGATCCCGAAGTATCGGGCGGGGTCGTCGCACAGGAGCGCCTGGGCGACGGGCATCGCGACCACGATCGAGGCCATCGCGGTGTCGTGGTGGTCGCGCCAGGCGTGCACCCTGCGCACGAATACCTCCACGCTCTCGCCGCCGTGGGGCCGGGCCGCCGGGTCGGTGAAGAAGGTCGCGAGGTCGCGCGGGTCGATCTCCTCGGGCGTCGATCCCGCCCAGGAACCGACGTCGAGTGTCCGGAGCGCGTCGTCGACGTCCGGCCGCCCGCCCAGGAGCCGGGCAGTCTCGCGGGTCGCGGCCTCGGGTCCGCAGCGGGTCACCGGTCCGGCGACCGATGCGGCGAGCGCTTCGATGTCGCGCCGCCCGCGCTCGTCCAGCGGCGCATCACCGCCGAAGCGCACCGATCTGTTGGGACCGGCGCGCCCGGCAGTGATGATCTGCATGAGAACGTCCCGGCCCGTTCAGTTCTCGGTGGCGTCGACCGTCCGGCGCGCGGTCGGGTTCTTCGACCGCGCCATCGCGCCGAGGATCAGCGCGAAGGTCACCGTCAGCACCGTCCACAGGATGACCTGGTTGGTGATCGTGTACACGCGGAAGTCGGCGACCACATCCGCCGGGAATCCCGGGAACACGATCTGACCGGTGTCGTCGCGCACCGGATCGGGCACCTCGCTGAACGACGGCAGGAACGCGATCGTGATACCGACCGCTGTCAGATACGCCGCGCCGCCCACGACCGCCGACACCAACCCGCCGATCCGCGGACGCAGCCACAGCGCGAGTACGACGGCTGCGATCGCCAGCACCAGCGACACGACGGTGATGGTCAGGAAGGCGCCGGTGCGATCCCCGATCGTGTCGTCGTCCCCTACGGCCGGCGGATTGGCCGGGTAGGCGAAGTACGGCACGCCGAAGACGGCCACGAAACCGATCGCACCGGTCACTCCGGCGACCGCGCGGGCATCGGTGGCGGGATACCGGTTGCCGAGGTAGCTCCACAGCACGGTGAAGGCGACCGCGAAGAACGCCCCCATGCACAGCGCGAACACCAGGTTGCCGACGCCGGCGCCCAGGTTCTCCTGCATGGCGCGGGTGAAGACCTCACCGCCGTCGCCGTGGTGGTGGCCACCCGCCTCGGCGGCATGGGCCAGTGTCTCCTCGGCCTCTGAGCGGGCGCCCTCGTAGTCGACGGCCTTCGACACCACGGGTTCGATGTAGAACCGTGCGAAGACGAACGACAGGATGCCGGCGATCAGGCCCGACAGCAGGCCTGCGCCGATGAATCTCTTCTCCATGTGAACTTGTCCCTACCGATCGGGTCAGAACGACTCAGTGGCAGGGAAAGCCGAGGAAGTGGCGGGCGTCGTGCACGAACTCGTGCACGTGCGTATCCTCGCCGAAGACGGAGACGACACCCTGGTCGTAGCCGAGGAAGTAGTAGGCGAGCCCGGCCAGCAGCACGGTGAGGCTCAGCCAGAGCGCCGCGCCGGCGACCGACAGATTCGGTACCGCCAGAGCGCGCGGTGCGGGTATGACTGCTTCGGACGTACGGGGAGCTGTCATCGGGATGTCCTTTCGCCGATCTCGCGTCGGTGAGTGTGGTGGATCAGTTACTCGCCGGCACGGCATCCTGACTCACGTCTTCCCCAGGCACCGTCGAAATCCTCGACCGCGTCCGGTTCGTCGTTCACAGTGGCGCGACCGTTCCGGATTCTCACCGGATTCCCCGTACAGGCGTGAGATGACTGTATACCCCGACCTGTCACACATGTGCGACATAGTGGAGAGATGCCCCGCCCTTCGGTACTCGACCGCTTCACCGCCCCCACCCGGCGATGGTTCACCGGGGCGTTCACCAAGCCGACCGCGGCGCAGAAGGGCGCCTGGACCTCGATCGCCGACGGCGCGAACACGCTGGTCATCGCACCGACCGGCTCCGGCAAGACCCTGGCGGCGTTCCTCTGGGCCCTCGACCGGCTCGCCGCCGACACCGCTGCACGCCGTCCGGGCACGAAGGTCGTCTACATCTCGCCGCTGAAGGCGCTCGCCGTCGACGTGGAGCGCAACCTGCGCGCGCCGCTCACCGGCATCACCCGCGCCGCGCAGGAACTGAACCTGCCCGAACCGAACATCACGGTCGGCGTCCGCTCCGGCGACACCTCGGCGGCCGACCGTCGCGCCCTGGTAAAAACCCCGCCCGACATCCTGATCACCACCCCGGAGTCGCTCTACCTCATGCTGACCTCGGCGGCGCGGGAGAGTCTCACGAACGTCGAGGCGATCATCGTCGACGAGGTGCACGCGGTCGCCGCGACCAAACGCGGCACGCACCTGGCGCTGACCCTCGAGCGCCTCGACGAGCTGCTCGAGAAGCCCGCTCAGCGGATCGGCCTGTCGGCGACCGTGCGGCCACCCGAGGTCGTCGCCGGGTTCCTGTCCGGGTCGGCCCCGTGCCAGGTGGTCAAACCGAAGGCCGACAAGACCTTCGACCTCCGCGTCGACGTCCCGGTCGAGGACATGGCCAACATCCCGCCGGCCCCCGGTCCCGACGGCGCCGACCCGGCCGAACTCGACGATGCCTTCTCTCCCACCGCCGGTTCGCTGTGGCCGTACGTCGAGGCGTCGATCGTCGACCAGATCGAGGCCAACCGGGCGACGATCGTGTTCGCGAACTCGCGACGCCTCGCCGAGAAGCTGACCGCGCGGCTCAACGAGATCCACGCCGGGCGACAGGGCGCAACCACCGAACCCAGGGCCAATCCGACGGTCGCGGGCGGGGCCCCCGCGTTCGTGATGGGCAGCGGGGCGAGCTCCGGCGCCGAAGCCGTTCTCGCGCGTGCCCACCACGGTTCGGTGAGCAAGGAGCACCGCGCCCAGATCGAAGACGACCTCAAGGCCGGTCGTCTCGCGTGCGTGGTGGCGACCAGTTCGCTGGAACTCGGCATCGACATGGGTGCGGTGGATCTGGTGATCCAGGTCGAGGCACCGCCGTCGGTCGCGAGCGGTCTGCAACGTATCGGCCGCGCGGGCCACCAGGTGGGCGAGATCAGCCAGGGCATCCTCTACCCCAAACACCGCACCGACCTGCTGCACTGCACGGTCACCGTCGAGCGCATGCTCGACGGTGCGATCGAGGAGATCAAGGTTCCCCAGAATCCCCTGGACATCCTTGCCCAGCAGACCATCGCGGCCGCCGCCGTCGACGATCTCGAGGTCGACCACTGGTACGAGGTGGTCCGCCGGGCCGCTCCCTACAAAGATCTCGGACGCGGGGTCTTCGACGCGACGCTCGATCTCATCGCCGGACGGTTCCCCTCCGACGAGTTCGCCGAACTGCGCCCCCGGGTCAACTGGGATCGCGACGCGGGCGTGATCACGGGTCGCCGTGGCGCCCAACGACTCGCGGTCACCTCCGGTGGGTCGATCCCCGACCGCGGACTCTTCGGCGTCTTCATGGTCTCGGCGCCGGGAGCGCAGCGAGCGGGCCGCATCGATACCGGCGAAAAGTCAACGCGCGTGGGCGAACTCGATGAGGAGATGGTCTACGAGTCGCGGGTCGGCGATGTGTTCGCGCTGGGCGCGACGAGCTGGCGGATCGAGGACATCACCCACGACCGTGTCCTGGTGTCGCCGGCGTTCGGCCAACCCGGCCGGCTGCCGTTCTGGATCGGCGACGCGATCGGGCGTCCCGCCGAACTCGGCGCGGCGATCGGGGCATTCACCGGGTCCATCGCCGACCCCGGGAAGCTCGACACCCACGCCGAGCGCCTCGGGCTGACCGAGAACGCCCGCACCAACCTCGCCACCCTCATCGCCGAACAACGCGAGGCGACCGGACATGTCCCCACCGACCGGACACTCGTCGTCGAACGGTTCCGCGACGAACTCGGCGACTGGCGCGTCATCCTGCACTCCCCGTACGGTCTGCGGGTCCACGCACCGTGGGCGAGCGCCATCTCCCAGCGACTCCTCGCGACGCTCGGCATAGAAGGCGCCACCACCGCGTCCGACGACGGGATCATCCTCCGCCTCCCCGACACCGACGACGCGCCCCCGGGCGCCGATGTCTTCCTCCTCGACCCCGACGAGGTCGAACAACTCGTCACCGACGGTCTCGCCGACTCGTCGATGTTCGCCTCGAGATTCCGCGAATGTGCCGCGCGTGCACTGCTTCTGCCCCGCCGCGATCCGGGACGCCGCGCACCGCTCTGGCAGCAGCGCCAGCGCAGCGCCCAATTGCTCTCGGTGGCATCCAAGTTCCCCGACTTCCCGATAGTCCTCGAGGCGGTGCGGGAGTGTCTGCAGGACGTGTACGACCTCCCCGCCCTGCTCGATCTGCTCAGCCGCATCCGTTCGCGCCGGATCCGCGTCGTGGAGACCGAGACGCCGAGTCCGTCGCCGTTCGCGGCGTCGCTGCTGTTCGGCTACGTCGGCGCCTTCATGTACGCCGACGACGCACCACTCGCCGAACGCCGTGCCGCCGCACTGTCACTCGACACCAGCCTGCTGGCGCAACTGCTGGGCCGCGTCGACCTGCGCGAGTTGCTCGATCCCGGTGTCATCGCCGAGGTCATCGCCCGCCTACAACGGCTGTCCCCGGATCGCCAGGCGCGCGACGCCGAAGACATCGTCGACCTGCTCCGCTGGCTCGGACCGCTGACCACCGAGGAGGTCGAGGCCCGGTACCGCGGCGAGACGCCGGTGGCCGAAGTGCTCGCCGAGCTGCACCGCAGCGGTCAGATCATCTCCGTCAACCACAACCGGCGTGCGCTCTGGGCCTCGATCGACGACACCGCACGGTTGCGCGACGCACTCGGAGTCCCTGCACCACTGGGCATTCCGGCCGCCTTCCTCGAACCGGTACCCGATCCGATCGGCGACCTCATCGGACGTTACGCCCGCACCCACGGGCCGTTCACCATCGCCGACGCGGCGGCGGCCCTGGGGATCGCGACGGCCGTCGTGCGCGACACCCTGGCCCGCCTCGCGGGCGAACGACGCGTCGTCGAAGGTGATTTCCTCTCGGAGACCGGACCGGCCGATCCGGCTCAGGGGACGGCGCCGACGACCCAGTGGTGCCACACCGACGTCCTCGGGCAGATCCGTCGTGGGTCGCTCGCCGCGAGCCGGGCCGAGGTCGCACCGGTCGGTACCGAGGTCCTCACCAGATTTCTCGTCGAGTGGCAGCACGGGTCACCCGGGACGCAGTTGCGCGGCGTGGACGGAGTGGCGACGGTCGTGGACCAGCTCGCCGGATATCCGCTCCCGGCGTCGGCCTGGGAGTCGCTGATCCTGCCCGCACGCGTCACCGACTACGCACCGTCCATGCTCGACGAGCTGCTGAGCAGTGGCGAGGTCGTCTGGTCGGGACACGGCCGCATCGGCAACGCCGACGGCTGGGTGGCCCTGCATCCGGCCGACGTCGCCGCGTTCACCCTCCCCGAGTCCGACACCATCGACACCACCACCGTCCACGACGCCATCACCACCGCCCTCGAACCCGGTGGTGCACTGCGGTTCCCACAGATCGCCGGCGACATCAGCACGGGTACGACGACGCCCGCCGCCGATGTCGAGAGCGCCCTGTGGGACCTGGTCTGGGCCGGTCAGGTCAGCAACGACACCTTCGCTCCGGTGCGCGCGCTGCTCCATCCCCGGCGCAGTCCGTCGACTCCACGGTCGGCACCCGCCCACCGCGCACGAGGCCGCGCCCCACGACTCCGCGCCGGACGCCTCTCCGCGCGCTACCTGACCGAGCACGCGTCCGGGCCACCGGTCGCGCCGACCGCGAGCGGTCGGTGGTTCGCACTGGACCGGCCCGAGATCGACCCGACGATCGCCACGCAGGCGCTGTGCGATCAATTGCTCACCCGGTACGGCGTGATCACCCGGGGCAGCGTCACCGCCGAAGAGGTGACCGGCGGATTCGCCCGGGTGTACAAGGCGCTCACCGTCTTCGAGGACAACGGCCAGGTTCGTCGCGGCTACTACGTCGACGGACTCGGCGGCGCACAGTTCGCCTCCCCGGCCACGGTCGACGAGTTGCGGCGTCACGCCCTCCCCGACCGCAAGCCCCCGCGTGAGGCCACCATCCTCGCCGCCACCGACCCGGCCAATCCGTATGGTGCGGCGCTGGAGTGGCCGAGATCCCGGGATGCCGAAGCCGGCCACCGGCCGGGACGCAAGCCGGGCGCCCTGGTGGTTCTGGTCGACGGCGAGCTCGTGTGCTTCGTCGAACGCGGCGGCAAGACGCTCCTGACCTTCACCGACTCGATCCCTGCCCTGGAATCCGCTGCCGGAGCACTGGTGGCCCTGGTCCGTGCGGGCCGCATCTCCCGGTTGACGATCGACCAGATCGACTCGGAACCGGTGCGCGGCACAGACTTCGGGAAGGTCCTCGTCGAGGCCGGTTTCGCCACGACCCCGCGCGGCATCCGACTCCGGTACGGAACCCATGCCTGAGGGCGACACGGTCTTCGCCGCGGCCGCCTGGCTTCGTCAGGGCCTGGAAGGACGCACACTCATCTCGACGCAGTTCCGCATCCCGTCGCTGGCCACCTCCGACCTGTCGGGACGGACCGTCGTCGGGGTCAGGTCGAAGGGAAAGCATCTGCTCATCGACGTCGACGAGAGCGAACCCGGTGCAGGCGACGCGGTCAGCATTCATTCCCATCTGAAGATGGAGGGTGTCTGGCATGTGCATCGCCGGGGCCAGAAGTGGCGTCGCCCCGCGTACCAGGCGCGGGTGGTGCTGCGCACCGACGATCACGAAGCCGTCGGCTTCGATCTCGGCACCCTCGAACTCCTCGCCGACCCCGACGCCGCCCTCGCATATCTGGGGCCGGATCTGCTGGCCGACGACTTCGACCGCGCGGAGGCGATCCGCCGCCTCGGCGCCGACCCCGAGCAGACCATCGGCGCGGCGCTGCTCGACCAACGCCTGATGGCCGGCGTCGGCAACGTCTTCCGCAGCGAGATCTGTTATCTGCGTGGCGTTCTCCCGACCCGTCCGGTCGGAGACGTGGACCTCGGTCCGATGGTCGACCTCAGCCGGCGGCTGCTGTGGGCCAACCGGATGCGCTCGGCCCGGACCACCACCGGCAACACTTCACCGAACGCGCGCATGTGGGTGTACGGCCGCAACGGACAGCTGTGCCGCCGCTGCGCGACGATCATCAAACGCGGCGAACTCGCCTCGACCGGTGGCGAGCGATCCGTCTACTGGTGCCCACGCTGCCAGAGTTGATCGCGGTGTCAGACGGGGTAGCGTTCGGGTTCGGGTCCGAACTCGAAACGACGCGCGGTGATCTCCTCGACCGCGATCTCCACGTAGTTGTACTTGACCGTCGCGATCCACGGACGCAGCGGCAACCGGTCGGCGGCCTCGATCTCACTCAGTGCGGACAGAATCCGCGCCGAGCCCTTGGCCACCACACTCCACCCACCGGTGTCGGTGTGGGCGTCGGACTCGAACGCCACCCGGTTGTTCACGACCACCTCGGCGAGTTTGGTCCCCTCACCCGTACGCAAGGTGATCTTCCCGTCCGCCGCATAGTAGTTGACCGGGAAGATGTCGGGAGTGTCGTTGACGCTCAACGCTATCCGTCCCAGCTCCCCGGAGCCGAGCAACTCCCAGGCTTCTTCCGGAGCGAGTATCTGAACCGGCATCTCCATCATGATCAGTCCCTTCTTCCCCAGTTCGATGATCCTCTACGAGAGACGGTGGCGACAGAGGACAAAGTCTCCGAGTTCGCCGGGTGGCCGGCGGTCTCACTCGGGGACGGGCACCGGCTCCAGGATCTCCGACCGCGCCTCGGGTGCGGCCGCCCGCAGGGCGTCGGCCGAGTCGTCGTCGGGTTGCTGCTGCGAGGCCACCTCGGCCTCGACCCGGGCGATGTAGGTCGCGACCTCGAAGTCGCGCTGTTCGGTGGTCCAGCCCAGGATCGGGGCGAGCAGGTCGGCGACCTCGTCGGCACAGTCGACGCCGCGATGGGAGTACTCGATCGCGATACGGGTACGCCGCGCCAGCACGTCCTCGAGATGCCGTGCGGCCTCGGCGACCGCCGCGTAGACCACTTCGACGCGGAGATACTGCGGCGCCGCGCCCAGCGGTGCGAGCAGTGACCTGTCCTCGGACGCGTAGTAGAGAACGTCGTCGATCAGCGAGCCGTAACGGTTGAGCAGTCGTCGAATCCGGTACGGGTGGAGGCCGTACCGCTGTCCGAGATGCTCGCACTGGTTGATGAGCGCGAAGTACCCGTCGGCGCCGAGGAGCGGCACCCGCTCGGTGATCGACGGCGCTACGCGGGTGGGGATGAAGTCGTTGCAGGCTTCGACGGCGTCGGCGGCCATCACCCGGTAGGTGGTGTACTTGCCGCCCGCGATCGCCACCAATCCCGGCGCAACGGTGGCGACGGCGTGCTCGCGCGAGAGTTTCGACGTCTCGTCGTCCTCACCGGCCAGCAGCGGCCGCAGACCGGCGTACACGCCTTCTATGTCGTCGTGGGTCAGCTTGGTGACCAGCACCTCGTTGACACGCTCCAGGATGTAGTCGATGTCCGCACGGGTGGCGGCCGGATGTGCGAGGTCGAGGTTCCAGTCGGTGTCGGTGGTGCCGATGATCCAGTGGGTCTCCCACGGGATCACGAACAGCACCGAATTGGCGGTGCGCAGGATGATCGCGGTCTCGCTGACGATCCGGTCGCGCGGCACCACGATGTGCACGCCCTTCGACGCGCGCACCTTGAAGTGACCGCGCTGCTTGGACAACGCCTGGACCTCGTCGGTCCACACCCCGGCGGCGTTGATGACGCAGTGGGCGCGCACCTCGGTGACGTCGCCGCTCTCGGTGTCCCGCACGCGCACTCCGAGTACGCGGTCGGATTCGCGGAGAAAGCCGATCACCTGCGTCGAAGTGCGGATGACCGCGCCATAGTTGGCCGCGGTGCGGGCCACGGTGAGGCTGTGCCGGGCGTCGTCGACGACCGTGTCGTAATACCGGATTCCGCCGATGAGCGAGTTGCGCTTGAGTGCCGGAGCCACGCGCAGCGCGCCCGATCGTGTCACATGGCGCTGGCCCGGCACCGATTTGGCGCCGCCCATGCGGTCGTAGAGGAAGATTCCCGCCGCCACATACGGCCGCTCCCAGACCCGCTGAGTGAGCGGGTAGAGGAACGGGAGGGGTTTCACCAGGTGCGGGGCCAGCAAGCGCAGCGAGAGCTCGCGCTCCCTGAGGGCCTCACGGACGAGACCGAACTCGAGTTGTTCCAGGTAACGGAGGCCGCCGTGGAACATCTTCGACGACCTGCTCGAGGTCCCCGAGGCGATGTCGCGCGCCTCGACCAGCGCCACCCGCAGACCGCGTGTGGCGGCGTCGAGCGCGGCGCCGACCCCGACCACCCCGCCACCGATCACCACGATGTCGAACTGTTCGTCACCGAACCGCCGCCACGCCTCGGCGTGGTAGTGCGACCCCATGTCCGCCGGCCGGTCCGGGTTGAACTCGGTGTTCATGTTCGCCGAGCCTAATTGATTCCGGCCCACACCACAGCGTGCGACACTGACGGCGTGGGCAGTTCAGGCAATTATGTGGCGGCGATCGACCAGGGCACCACCTCGACCCGGGCGATGATCTTCGACCGCAAGGGACGCGTCGTCGGGGTGGAACAACTCGAACACGAACAGATCTTCCCGCGGGCCGGCTGGGTCGAACACGACGCCGCCGAGATCTGGCGCAACACCCGCCGAGTCGGCGCCGCCGCACTGGCCTCGGCCGACCTGACCGCCAAGGACATCGTCGCCTGCGGCATCACCAATCAGCGCGAGACCACGGTGATCTGGGACCGCGAGACCGGACGGCCGGTCCACAACGCCATCGTGTGGCAGGACACCCGCACCGCCGAGGTGTGCACCGAACTCGCCGGCGACGCCGGCGTCGACCGTTACCGCGAACGCACCGGCCTGCCACTGTCGACCTACTTCGCCGGACCGAAGATCCGCTGGCTGCTCGACAACGTCGATGGGCTTCGCGAGCGCGCCGAATCCGGCGAGTTGTGCTTCGGGACAATGGATTCCTGGATCGCGTGGAACATGACCGGCGGAGTCGACGGCGGGCAGCACGTCACCGACGTCACCAATGCCTCGCGCACCATGCTCATGGATCTGCGGACGCTGAGCTGGGATGAGGAGATCTGCGACGAGATGGGCATCCCGATCTCGATGCTGCCCGAGATCCGCAGCTCGTCCGGCGACTTCGGCGCGCTGCGAGGCAACGGACCACTCCCCGGCGTCCCGCTGACCGGCATCCTCGGCGACCAGCAGGCCGCCACCTTCGGCCAGGCCTGCCTGTCACCCGGCGAGGCCAAGAACACCTACGGGACCGGTAACTTTCTGCTGCTCAACACCGGAACCGAGCCGGTCTTCAGCGAGCACGGCCTGCTGACGACGGTCTGTTACCGCATCGGCGACGAGCCGGCGCGCTATGCGCTCGAGGGGTCCATCGCGGTGACCGGCTCGCTCATCCAGTGGCTGCGGGACAATCTCGGCCTGTTCCCGGTGTCGTCGGATGTGGAGAAGCTGGCCGCGGAGGTCGACGACAACGGCGGCGCCTACTTCGTACCCGCGTTCTCCGGCCTCTTCGCGCCACGCTGGCGCTCGGACGCCCGCGGTTTGATCGTCGGTCTGACACGCTTCGTCAACAAGGGCCACCTGGCCCGGGCTGCGTTGGAGGCCAGCGCCTTCCAGACCCGCGAGGTCATCGAGGCGATGCAGGCCGACGCCGGCATCGAGCTGTCCACGCTCAAGGTCGACGGCGGGATGGTGGTCAACGAACTGCTCATGCAGTTCCAGGCCGACATCCTCGACGTCCCGGTCGTCCGGCCCGTGGTCAACGAGACCACGGCACTGGGTGCGGCATACGCGGCCGGTCTGGCGGCGGGGTTCTGGGAGAGCGAGGACGACATCCGCGCGAACTGGGCCGAACACAAACGCTGGGAACCCGCCATGGCCGAAGAAGAGCGGGAACGCCTGTACGGCGAATGGAATCGCGCCGTCGAGCGCAGCTTCGATCTGGCGTGAATCAGGCGACGTAGTCGGCGAGAACCCCGACGACACCCGCGGTGCCCCCGAGCGCGGCGGCGGCTTCGTACGCAGCCTCCCGCAGAGCGGTGCGCGGTGCCTCCGCGGCCGTCGACACCGACATCGCGGCGAGGACGCAGTCAACAGCTCGGGCACGGCGGAAGCTGTCGAGTTGACGATCGGTGTCACCGCGTCGCTGGTGGGCGAACGAATCGAAATCGTGTTGTGCGGCAACCACCCTCAACGACGCCACGCCCGCCGGCTCGGCACTCCCCTGCTGGCGCCACTGGCGGATCACGTCGCGGACCTCGGGTGTCGACGCTCCGGTCACGTCCATGACGGTGGCTACCAGCAGATGCAGACACCGGATGATGTCCTCGTCGGGCACGGCGGAGGCGAGCCGGGCGACACCGCCGGGCAGCCTGTCCACCCGGCTCAGCATGTCCGGCCACGTGTCGTCGACGACGGTTCCTCGCCTCCGCCGGTACCCGCGTCGGCGGTACCGGGGTGCCGAACCGCCGGAGCGATCTCTTCACCCGGCGTCGGCTGCGGGGGTGCGACCTCCGGTGCGGCCGGGACCATGTGCGGAATCCAGTCGCCGATCACCGGCGGCCCGACGAGCGGCAGGTCGCCGACGATCTCCGCGCCGTGCTCTCGGTTGTTCAGGTAGGGCGCCGCCTTGTGCTTGTCGTCGTCCTCGGCGCCGGGCCGGCGGGCCGTGGGCGGCGCACCGGCGGGGCCCACCGGTGGTGCGATCCCCGCACGTGGTCCCGCAGCACTCGCGGCCGGCGGCGTCGACGTCGTCGGCGTGGCGACTCCGGGCGACGACGGCGTCAGCGGTAGCGGCCCGCCCACCGGGGTGATCGGAACTCCGGCCGCGATCCCGGAACCCGCTCTGTCAGAACCGTTTCCGCGCTCGGCCCCAGATCGTCCGGCACCGGCGACACCGTGCGCGCCGACGCCGCCCGGTGTGCCTTGACCGCCGCGGAGCAGTCCGTCGGGGTCGTCGACATCCCGGCGGCCGGACGATCCCGACGGCGAGGAGGACGACGAGACCGGCGTGACCGGTGTGGGCCCACCTCCCGTCGGTCCCGGGCCCGGCCCACCGGTCGCGACCGGGACCGTGGCGCCACCGGAACGGCCGAAGTCTCCGGCGTCGACGGTGTTCGCCGCCTGACCGCGCGGCGTCTCGGATCCGGACCCCGGGCCGGCCGCGGACGACATGCCGCCGATCCCGCGCACCAGGTCGTCGGGCCCGGTGGGCTCCGGAAGCGCGTGCTGGACACGCTGCATCGGTGACGAGTACGTGCCCGACATGGTGCGGTCCGCCTCGAACCGCACCACCGGAGCGTCCTCGGGGTTGTCGCGGAGGTGCTGCTGCAGTTCTCGCAACCGCCCCTCCTGACCCCGTGTCGCACCGACGATCCCGACGGCGGTGCTCAGGGCCTCGCCGACCACGGTGGCCGTCTCCAGACTCCGTTGCATGGCGTCGGACAACGCCTTTCCCGCATCGAGGGCGGCATCGGAGGCGAGGCCGAGCAGCTCGTCGCCGAACATCGCCGCCATGCGATCCGACGCGCGGCGCACCGCCTCGATCGCCTTGAGGATCGTCTCGACGTCACCGGAGGCCCGGCCGGGATCCATGGTGCGGAGGGTGTCGATGATCTCGTCGATGCCCATGCCGGCCCAGTCGGTGCGTCCCCCGCCGAACGACGGCGCGTTCGACACACCCCGGTTGTTCTGCGCAAACGGGTCGGCAACGGGCCCTGTCACGACATCTCCCCCTACGTCGCGGTGCGCCCGGTTCCGGGCGGATTCGTACGACCCTACCGTGATCGCGCCGCCCGACGAGGTGTCAGTCCAGATCGTCGTGCCGGACGAGCTGACGCGCGGCTTCGGTGATCGAACCGGACAGCGACGGGTACACCGAGAACGTCTGCGCGAGATCGCCGACGGTCAGTTTGTTCTGCACCGCGAGGGCCAGCGGGAGGATGAGCTCGGAGGCGTTGGGCGCCACCGCGACACCACCGATCACCACGCCGGTGGCCGGACGGCAGAAGATCTTCACGAATCCGCGACGCAGCCCGCTCATCTTGGCGCGCGGATTGGTCGCCAGCGGCAGCATCACCGTGCGCGCGGGGTACTCGCCGGCGTCGATGGCCTTCTGCGAGACCCCGACGGTGGCGATCTCCGGACGCGTGAAGATCGCCGACGCAACGGTTTTCAGCTTGATCGGGCTGACGCCCTCGCCCAGGGCGTGGTACACGGCGATGCGACCCTGCATGGCGGCCACCGAGGCCAGCGGCAGCAAGCCGGTGCAGTCGCCGGCCGCGTAGATTCCGGGCACCGAGGTCCGCGACACCCGGTCCACCCGGATGTAGCCACCCTTGTCGACCTCGACCCCGGCACGCTCGAGTTCGAGGTTCGCGGTGTTGGGAATGGAGCCGACGGTCATCAGCACGTGACTGCCGGTGACGGTGGACCCGTCGGCGAGATGCGCGGTGACGGTGTCGCCGTCGCGGACGACCTTGTCGGCACGCGCGTGCTTGACGAGTTCGACGCCGCGCTCGGCGAGCGCATCCTCGAGCACCAGGGCGGCGTCCTCGTCCTCGTGCGGGAGCACGCGGTCACGACTCGACACCAGCGTCACCTTCACACCGAGTTCGGTGTAGGCGTGGACGAACTCCGCGCCGGTGACACCGGAACCGATGACGACGAGATGCTCGGGCAGTTCTTCGAGGTCGTAGAGCTGACGCCAGGTGAGGATGCGTTCGCCGTCGGGCTGCGCGTCGGGCAGGATGCGCGGCGACGCGCCGGTCGCGATCAGCACGACGTCACCGTCGTAGCGCTCGGTGCTGCCGTCGGCGAGGGTCGCGACGACGCAGTGGGTCGAGACGCCGACCTGCGTCTCGTCGAGAACGGCGGTACCGGAGACCAGTTTGACGCCCTCACTGAGGAGTCGCGACTTGATGTCGGCGGACTGGGCGAAGGCGAGGTCGCGCACGCGCTGATGGATCTGCGGGAGGGTGACCAGGGTGTCGTCGGTCTTGATGTTGATGCCGAGGTCGACGGCGCGACGCACCTCGGTACGGATACCGGTGGAGGCGATGAAGGTCTTCGACGGGACGCAGTCCCACAACACACAGGCGCCACCGATCCCGTCCGAATCGATCACCGTGATGTCGGCGCCGTACGCGGCCGCGGCGAGCGCCGCCTCATAACCCGCTGGTCCACCGCCGATGATGACGATCCTGGTCACTGTGCACTCCTGTCCTTCACCGGTCTCGTCGCGGCGGCCTTCGTGGGGCACCGTGCGCCCGGCGTGGTGTTGTCGAATGGGCGAACTGGTTGGTGCCGGACCGGCGGGCGTCCGACTGGCTGGTGTCCGACTGCTGATCCGACTGGGTCGAGCCTCGCGGGGTGGTGCGTCGCTCTGATGTGGCGGACCGTCACGTGGTGTCGCGCCACCTAACAACCTAGTCCTGATCGTCCCGCGGCACTCCTCGGGTGGCCCCGCATGCGGCGTACGCCACTACTCGCCTCCTGCCTGTCGCCTTCCGGACTCGCCGCCGACCCACTAGGCTCCACCCGTGCCGATTTACGCAGCCTACGGATCCAACATGCATCCCGAGCAGATGGCGGAACGCGCGCCGCACTCGCCGATGTCGGGTACCGGATGGCTACGCGGGTGGCGCCTGACCTTCGGTGGCGGCGACATCGGTTGGGAGGGTTCCCTGGCGACGGTCACCGAGGACCGCGATGACCCCGACGCCCGTGTCTTCGTCGTCCTGTACGACGTGACGACCGAAGACGAGGAACTCCTCGACCGGTGGGAGGGTTCCGAGCTCGGCATCCACCGCAAGATCCGCGCACGCGTCGACACCGCCGACGGCCCCGTGCTGGCCTGGCTGTATGTGCTCGACGCCTACGAGGGCGGACTCCCCTCGGCCCGCTACCTCGGCGTCATGGCCGAGGCCGCGGAGATCGCCGGCGCTCCCGCCGACTACGTCCAGGACCTGCGGTTGCGCGAGTCGCGCAACGTCGGGCCCGGGCCTGGGCCCGTCGAACCCTGAGGTCCGGGGCCCGTCGAACCCTGAGGTCTTCTAGGGCGCGAACGGCGGCGTCAGTTCCGGCGGTTCGCCGGCAGCGCTGCGTGCGTTGAGTACGACCCCGGCGAGCGTGCGGACGCCGATGGCGAGGGCGCGTTCGTCCAGGTCGAAGTTGGGGGCGTGCAGGTCGACCTGCGGACCGAAACCGTCCCACACGCCGAGTCGGGCCATCGCGCCCGGAACCTGCTCGAGGTACCAGGAGAAGTCCTCGCCGCCGGGTGACTGCGGGGTGGCGGCGACGGTCTCGGGGCCGATCGCGGCGACCGCGCGTTCGAGCATGCCCACCGCGATCTCGTCGTTGACGACGGGCGGAACGCCTCTGAAGTAGGAGAGGTCGTAGCGCACGCCGAGCGGCGCGAGGAGTTCGCCGACGACGCTGCGGACCAACGGTTCCAGTGCCGCCCAGGTGTCGTGGTCACCGGTGCGGACCGTGCCGCGCATCCGGCCTTCCTGCGGGATGGCGTTGGCGGCGCTCCCGGCATTGGCCGCACCCCACACCATCACCGTGCCCGATCGGGGGTCGACGCGCCGCGAGAGCACGCCGGGCAGTCCGGTGATCACGGTGCCCATCGCGTAGATCAGGTCGCCGGTCAGGTGCGGGCGGGAGGTGTGTCCGCCTGCGGAGTGGAGTTGCAGGTCGATGTGGTCGGCCGCCGACGTCAGCGGACCCGATCGCAGGCCGACGGTGCCGACGGGCAGACGCGGATCGCAGTGCAGCGCGAAGATGCGCCCGAGCCCGCTGGTCACCCCGGCTTCGATGGCGTCGAGCGCGCCACCGGGCATGACCTCCTCGGCTGCCTGGAAGATCAGCCGGACACCCACGGGCAGCGGACCGGCCGAGGCCAGGAGTTTGGCCACGCCGATCAGGATCGCCGTGTGGGCGTCGTGTCCGCAGGAGTGAGACGCGCCCTCGACGGTCGAGGTGAACGGGAGGCCGGTGTGTTCGGTGACCGGCAGGGCGTCCATGTCGGCGCGCAGACCGATCCGCGGTTCACCGGAGGGACCGAGGTCGCAGACGACGCCGGTGCCCAGCGGGAGCCGGCGAGGGTCGAGACCGGCGGCCGACAGTTCGGCCATCACCAGCTCGGTGGTGCGCACCTCCTGCCGGGACAGCTCGGGATGTGCGTGGATGTCGCGCCGCCACGCGATGAGCTCGGGGCCGTGGGCGGCCAGCCACGCGTCGATGATGCGCGACGCGTCGGGGAGTCTGTCCGCCGTCACGCCGGTCACGACAGGACCCCTGCCGGAGTCGGAACGGCGAGGTCGTCGAGCAGTGGTCCGCGCAGGCCTCGTTTGATCAGGGCGAGGTTGGGGCCGGCCGTCGCCGCGCGCGAAGCGGCGACCTCGGCGGCGCGGGCGGTCAGCCGCTCCGCCTCGACCGCCTCGTCGACGATCCCCGCCGCGGCGGCCTCGGCGGCGCCGTACCGCCGGCTGGTGTACATCGCCTCGGTCGCGGCCCGATCGGTGAGCCGCGTGCGCAGGAGTGTCGACATGCCGCGGGTGAAGGGCATGTTCAACGCGGCCTCGGGCAGGGACCAGAAACCACGTTCGGTGCGCATCAGCACATGGTCGGTACAGAGGGCGAGCATGGCGCCGGCACCGAACGCGTGGCCGTTGATCGCGGCGACGGTCGGGACGGGGAGCGTGAGGATCGTGGCGTACAGCGAGTGCACGCGGTCGAGGTATGCGGGCAGTTGATCCGGCGCGGCGACGATGTGGTCGGTGTCGAGCCCGTTGGTGAAGAACTTGCCGGTCGCGGTCAGCACCAGTGGGCGGCTCGGGTCGGCGCTCACCTCACCGAGCAGTCGTTCCACCTCGTCGATCCATTCCAGACGGAAGCGGTTCTCGGGGTTCGACTCGTCGAGTTCGGCGCCTGTGGCCCCGAGCTGGAGTTCGACGACCTCCCCGACCTCGTTGAGATATGGCATGGCCTGACCCTATCGCCCCGTGACGAGTCCCCTCCGGGCACGGCCGTCGCACGATGCCGCGGTGCCGCACCGGCGTCGGGGTCACCGTTTAGGGTTGGCGCATGGATCCCACTGCCGACGCCGACGCCGCAGCCATCGTCGCGGCCGCCACCATCGCCGCCGAGACCGACGCCGCCGCACACGATGTGGCCGTGATCCTCGGCTCCGGGTGGGCGCCGGCGGCCGACGCGTTCGGCGCACCGATCCGTTCGTTGCCGATGTCCTCGATCCCCGGCGTCACCCCGCCCGCGGCCGCCGGTCACGGCGGAGTGATCCACTCGGTCCGCGTCGGCGACCGCCGAGTCCTCTTGATCCTCGGCCGGATTCACGCCTACGAGGGCCACGATCTCGCACGCGTCGTGCACCCGGTACGTACCGCGGCCGCGGCCGGCGTCCACACGGTCGTGCTCACCAACGCGGCCGGCGGGCTGCGCGAGGACATGTCGGTGGGTCAGCCGGTCCTGATCTCCGACCACCTCAATCTGACGGCTCGTTCTCCGCTGGTCGGCGCACAGTTCGTCGACCTCGTCGACGCCTACTCTCCGCGGTTGCGGGAGATCGCCCGTCGCGTGGACCCGTCGTTCGCGGAGGGTGTCTACGCCGGTCTGCCCGGACCGCACTACGAGACCCCGGCCGAGATCCGGATGCTCCGCACGCTCGGAGCCGACCTGGTCGGCATGTCGACCGTGCACGAGACGATCGCGGCCCGGGCGGCCGGACTCGAGGTTCTCGGGATCTCGCTGGTAACCAATCTGGCCGCCGGGATCACCGGCGAACCCCTCAGCCACACCGAGGTGCTCGACGTCGGGCGTGCGTCGGCGACACGCATGGGTGAGCTGCTCGCCCAGATCATCGGCGAGCTGTAGAACCGATCCCGACGCCGAATCCTCACCCGAGTAGTCCCGACAGATCTCGAGGAGCACCATGACCTATCCACCCGACGGTTCCGGCGGTTACCCGCCTGGCGGGTACCCGGGCGCCTATGGGGCGGGTGGCTATCCGCAGGGTCCGCCACCGCAACCGCCGCGCTCGCCCTGGACGTCGCCCGCGGTCCTGGTGGCGATCGGCGCCGGTGTCCTGCTGGTGGTGGCGGGGGTGCTCGCCGCATTTCTCCTGATCCCGTCGGACGAGGAGTCCGCCGACACGACCGCCGCGACCACCACCACCCCGGAGCCCGCGACGATCACGAGCACCGTCACCCGGTCCCCGACACCTCCCCGGACGACCGTCACGACGACCCAGTCACCGGTGCCGAACCGTCCGACCCCGACCGTGACGGGTGCCGACTGGCAGGGGTTCGTCACCGGTCCGCGCTGCAACGCGGCCGACGACCCGGCCGTCGCGATCGGTCAGACCTCACGGTCCCGCGTGGTCATTTGCCAGGTCGGGAACCAGACGGGTCGCTGGTACTACAAGGGCCAGGCACCCGAGGGCGGCATCGAGCTGCAGTTCCCGACCCGCGTCGGCAACACCTTCGAGGCGCGCAACGGAGCGGTCCGCTATCTGGTGTCCCCCGCGAGTCTCACCATCGTCGAGGGCGGTTCGGTGCTGACGAACGAACCGATGCTCGCCTACTGGTCGCTGCCCGGCTGAACCGCTCGCGACCGGCCGCCACCCTCGGCACGAACCCCGTCAGCGCGGCCCGAACTGACGATCGCCGGCGTCGCCGAGCCCCGGCACGATGTAGTTGACATCGTTGAGTCCCTCGTCGATCGCCGCCACGACCAGTCGGCACGGATGGCCCGACTCCTCCAGAAGGGCCACGCCCTGCGGCGCCGCGACGACGCAGACCGCGGTGATGTCGGTGGCGTTGCGCGCGACGAGCAGTTCGATCGTGTGCAGCATCGACCCTCCGGTCGCGAGCATCGGATCGAGCACGAAGACCGGAAGTCCGGAGAGGTCCTCGGGCAGCGACTCGAGATACGGCACCGGTTGTGCGGTCTCCTCGTCGCGGGCGATGCCCACGAAGCCGACCCGGGACTCGGGCACCATCGCATGCGCCTGCTCGACCATTCCCAGACCCGCTCGCAGGACCGGCACGAGCAGCGGCGGCGTCGCCAGACGCGATCCGGTGTACGGGACCAGCGGCGTCTTGATCTGTATGTCGACACGCGGCGCACCGGCCAGCGCCTCATAGATGAGCATCTGGGTGAGATCCGACAGCGCCGCACGGAATCCGGCGTTGTCGGTGGTCTCGTCTCGCATCGTCGTCAGACGCGCGGCGGCCAGGGGATGATCGACGATCAGGCGTTCCATGGCGACCAGAGTATTTCCTGGGTCCGTCCGCATGCGCAGTGCGTGCCGTGAGCCGCGTCGGGTGTCCGATGGAACCGAACAGGCGTCCGCCGCGTCAGAATCCCATGAGCCCGCGATCCACGACCTCATCCGCCGCCCTCACGCCTCCCGACCACACCCCGGGTACCACACTGCGGACGGATTCCGCGGCACTGCAAGACTTTTCGTCAGCCCACAGTGCCGGCGGCGCTCTGCTCGGTGATCGTGCCGGTGACGAAGCGGCACTGGTCGACCTCGCGATCACGTTCGGGATCATCGGCGCGGAGTTCCTCGCCGCGGTGGTCGAGTTCCTGCAGATCCACCGGCGCAGCATCGAGACGACCGCGGCACGTCAGGAACAACTGGCGTCGGCCACCCGGCGCGCCGACGAAGGCTACCTCGACTGCGACTGCGCGGCCGCCGACCGGGAGTTCACCCTGTGATGCCCGGTGTAGAGCTCTTCATCGAACCGTTGCGCCTGCTCGTCGGCGCACTCGGCACCGGCGTCCTGGCGCCGGGCAATCCGGCACAGACGATCCGGTCCGCCGCGTCGGCCGTCGACGCCGCGCGCCGTGGGTCGGTGGCGGCCACCGAAGCCGTCCGCCCGCATTGGGAGGGGTCCGGCGCGGACGCCGCCACCGACGCGGCCGTCGGACTGCAGCAGAGCATGGGCGCGCTGACGGGTGACGCCGACGAATTCGCCCGCCTCGTCGAGAGCGCCGGGAGCAAGGTCCGGTCGGCGTCGACCCAACTCGGCGCCCTGGTGGATTCGCTCGAACGTCGTGCCCGCGCGTTCGGGAGCGAATTGTTCACGCCGGCCGGACTGCTGACGATGCTGCCGGTGGCGGCCGAGCACCTCGGACGCGGCCTCGAGATCGTCTCCCGCACACGCGCCGACCTCCGCTCCGACACCGACGCGATGGCTTCCCTGGGCCGACGGATCGCGCCCGCCGCGGTCACGACCGCCGCACCGCCGGGCGAGCGGCATTCGGAATCCCCGGCATCCGGACGCGTGCCGATCACCCTCCCCGACGGTTCGGTGGCGTACGCGCCCGACGAGCGAGCGGCGAAAGCCGTCCGGGCGGCGTTGAGTCAGCGTGGTGTTCCCTATGTCTGGGGCGGGACGACGCCCGCCGGATTCGACTGCAGCGGTTTCACGCGCTGGGCGTATCGGCAGGCCGGCCTCGAACTCCCCCGCCTGGCCCAGGATCAGGACACCGCCGGATTCCGCGTGTCCCGGGCGCAATTACAGCCGGGCGATCTCGCCGTGTGGTCCGGCCACGTGGCGATGTACATCGGCAACGATCAGATGATCGAGGCCGGCGATCCGGTGGGTGTCTCACCGGTTCGGACCGCCAATCTGGACCAGACCTTCGAGGGATTCTTCCGGCCGCGGTGACGATGCGGCGCGAGTACCGTTCGGCGTCTGTGGGGGCACTACTGGATCCACGGCGATCAATCGCTAGGCTGTGTCCCCATGGCCGGAGACATCGTCCCGATTGAGCTCGGACTCACCGACGGAAACAGCTTCACCCTGTGGGCACCCCGCTGGCGGGAGGGTGACGACGAGTGGGAGGCGTTCCTCGGTCTCGACGAGGATCTCTACGTCCTGCCCGGCGTCGCCGAACTCGCGGCCTTCATCCGCACCAACGACGACAACGACCTCGTCGAGCATCCGGCGTGGCCGACCATCGTCGGCGTGCAGGCCGACGAGCTGGTGCCGGACGAGCGCCACACCTACGACCTGGTGGGCGTGCCGGAGCTGGCCGCCGAGGACCCGACCCCTGAGGTCATCGCCGAACTCGAGGACGCACTCGAGATCGTGCGCATCCTGGGTGAGGTCTGCGAGCTGACCGCGATCACGAAGTTCTTCAACGGCAACCCGATCCTGGGTGCGGTCACGACCGGCACGCGCAACTTCGAGGGCCGCGAGGGCCTCGACCTGTGGGTGCGCATCGGACGTCTCATCGCGAAGCACTGGGACGACGTCCTCGACGCGATCGACGAGGTCATCACCACGCCGAAGGTCGACGCCAAGGCCGTGGAGACCGCCGAAGCCGAACTCGAGGCCGCCGCCTCCGCGGAGGACGAGGACGAGCCGGAAGACGACGACGACATCGAGATCGTCGAGTCCGCGGACGACGAGGCCGAGGACGAAGACGACGAAGACGAAGAAGATGAGGACGACGATTACGACGACGACGATTTCTGGGCGTCGGTCGGCATCGACCCGATCAAGATCGTCACGCGCGGCAACGAGTACCTGACGCTGCGCTGCTACCTCGGCGACGACCCGGTCTTCCTCGGCGCCAAGGGCAAGATCTTCGTGTTCACCTCGGCGCGGGCACTCTCCCGCTTCCTCGCCGACGACAACAGCCATGACCTGTCCGACCTGTCGACGTTCGAGGACATCCGCACCGAGGCGACCAACGGCTCGCTCGAGTTCGACGTCATCGACGACAACGTGTACGTGCTGCCCGGTCTCGCCGAGGACATCGCCGACGGCCCGCGCCGCATGGACCGCGACCAGCTCGACCTGGCCGTCGAACTGTTCAGCGACGCAGCCGACTACGCCGGCGACGACACCGTCAACGAGGCACTGGGATCGTCCACCCCCCTGGGCTGGTTCGTCGACTACACCGTCAACCCCGACCCGAAGCGGATGGCCCCGAGCGGACCGTTCGACAACGAGGCCGAGGCGTGGCGCGCGCTCGAGCACGATTTCGAGAACCGGCTCGTCAAGAAGGGCTGATCCGCCGCCGGCCGAGTAGGCCCGAAGGGTTACCCGAGGGCCGTCATCCCCGCCGGCCGTATCGAGGTCACCCCAGCAGCACCGCGTAGCCCGGCTTGATCACGTCGTCGATGAACGCCAGACGTTCGTCGAAGTGGATGAACGCCGACTTCATCGCGTTGACCGTGAATCGCTCGAAATCGGCCCAGCCGTAACCGAACTGATCGGCCAGCAGTCCGAACTCCTTGCTCATCGTGGTGTCACCCATGAGCCGGTTGTCGGTGTTCACCGTGACGCGGAACCGGAGTCGGGCCAGCACGTTGAACGGATGCTCGGCGAGTGACGCGACCGCGCCGGTCTGCACATTCGAACTCGGGCACAGCTCGAGCGGAATCCGCTTGTCGCGCACGACGTTCGCGATCAGGCCGAGCTTTGCGCCGGCGAAGGAATGGGCGGCGAGGTCAACGCCTTCGGGGAGTTCGATGTCGTCGAAGACCCGCACGCCGTGCCCGAGACGGTCGGTGCCGCAGAAGCCGATGGCCTCGTGGATCGACGGCAGGCCGAACGCCTCGCCCGCGTGGATGGTGAACGGCGCACTGTTCGCCCGCATGTACTCGAAAGCATCGAGATGACGGGTCGGCGGGTGGCCGGCCTCGGCGCCCGCGATGTCGAAGCCGACGACGCCGCGCTCGCGGTAGCGCACCGCGAGCTCGGCGATCTCCCGCGACCGTGCCGCGTGACGCATGGCGGTGACCAGACATCGCACGCTGATGCGCTTTCCACGGTCGGCGACGATCCGCTCGCCGTCGGCGAAGCCACGCAGAACCGCTTCGACGACCTCGTCGAGCGTGAGCCCGGCGTCGAGATGCTGTTCGGGTGCGTAGCGGACCTCGGCGTACACGACGTTGTCGTCGGCAAGGTCCTCCACACACTCACGCGCCACCCGTTCGAGAGCATCGGCGGTCTGCATGACGGCGACGGTGTGGGTGAAGGTCTCCAGATAGCGCTCGAGGGACCCGCTGTCGGCGGCCTCGCGGAACCAACGCGCGAGCCCGGCCGCGTCGTCGACCGGCAGCCCGCCGTAACCGACCTCGTGCGCGAGTTCCAGGACGGTCGCCGGCCGCAGCCCGCCGTCGAGATGATCGTGGAGAAGCACCTTGGGCGCGAGGGTGAGGTGCGCCGGATCCAGCGTCGTCATCTTCTGAACCTAACGGAATCGATGATCAGCGGCCGGTCGCCGGCGCCGCGCCTGTCGGTGTCCCCGTCCTCGATCCGCACCGCACCGTCGAGGCTCGAGCGCGCGCCGGCGATCCGTTCCTCATCCTGGGTGTGCAACGTGAACAGCGGTTGACCGGCGCGGATGGGGTCGCCGGGTTTGGCGTGGATGATGACACCCGCCTCGGCCGAGACCGATTCCCCCGGTTTCGACCGTCCGCCGCCCAGCCGCCACGCGGCGTCCCCGACCGCGCGCGCGTCCATACCCGCCACGATGCCGTCGCGATCGGCGGTGACCACGTCCTGGTGCCGGGCGACCGGCAGCGGAGCATCCGGGTCGCCACCCTGCGCGGCGATCATCGACCGCCAGGAGTCCATCGCCCGGCCGTTGGCGAGGTGCGATGCCGGGTCGGCGTCGGGCAGACCCGCGGCGTCGAGCATCTCCCGGGCCAGTGCCAGGGTCAGTTCGACGACGTCGGCCGGCCCACCGCCGCCGAGCACCTCGACCGACTCGGCGACCTCGACCGCATTGCCGACCGCCAGGCCCAGCGGAACGCTCATGTCGGTGATCAGCGCCCGGGTGTCGACGCCCGCGTCGTGTCCGAGTTCGACCATCGTCGACGCCAGTTCACGCGCATCGGATTCGTCGGGCAGGAAGGCGCCCGAGCCGGTTTTCACGTCGAGGACCAAGGCTCCGGTGCCCTCGGCGATCTTCTTGCTCATGATCGAGGTCGCCAGCAGCGGGATGGACTCGACCGTCCCGGTGACATCCCGGAGCGCGTAGAGCTTACGGTCGGCGGGTGCGAGATCCGCGCCCGCGGCACAGATGACCGCACCCACCCGCTCGAGCTGGGCGAACATCTCCTCGGTGCTCACCTCGGCCCGCCAGCCGGGGATGGATTCCAGCTTGTCCAGGGTGCCGCCGGTATGACCCAGGCCGCGGCCGGACAGCTGCGGAACCGCGACTCCGAAGGATGCGACCAGAGGCGTCAGGGGCAGCGTGATCTTGTCCCCGACGCCGCCCGTGGAGTGTTTGTCGACGGTGGTGAGGGGACGTCCGTCGCGGCGAAGGCCGGTCAGATCCATCCGGCGTCCGCTGTCGATCATCGCCCGGGTCCAGGTCGCGATCTCCCGCCGGTTCATGCCGCGCAGGTAGATGGCCATCAACAGCGACGACATCTGTTCCGGCGCGACCTCGCCGCGCGTGTAGCCGTCGACCACCCAACCGATCTGCGCGTCGCTGAGCTCGAAGCCCCCACGCTTGGTGGCGATCACCGAGACGGCGTGGATGACCTCGTCGCTCGCAGCCTCGAGCGAGGAGGTCACGAGACGACCTCCGCGATGTCGTCGGGACCGAACGCGTCCGGCAGGAGGTCGGAGAGGGGACGCGGACCGGCGGGGTGGTCGACGAGGAGTTCGCGGCCTCCGTGCTCGAGGAGGACCTGCCGGCACCGCCCGCACGGCATCAGGATCTTCCCGGAGGCATCGGTGACCGTCACCGCACGCAGGGACCGATCACCCTGTGAGATCAGCTGCGCGACCAGCGCGACCTCGGCACAGATACCCAGGCCGTATGAGACATTTTCCACATTGCAGCCGGCCACGACACGCCCCTCGGAGGTGACGCCCGCCGCCCCCACCGGGTAGTGCGAGTACGGCGCGTAGGCACGGGACAACATTTCAGTTGCACTGTGTCGCAGGACATTCCACGGTATTTCGGTATGCACGCCCACCTCCTGGCAAATGGTGTAACCAACCGGACATGCGCAATTCATCGCCGCCAAAGCTTGGGTAAGGCAAACCTAAGTCGTAATGTCTTGTGCCTCAGATCGGTTCGGGCAATTTATCACCGCAATGGGCATGGGTTTAGAGTCTCTTGTCATGGGTCCATGGTCGAGTCGGAGCATGCCGATTCGACGCGTCCATCGACGATGTTGGAGGCCACTTTTCCGATGAGCACCTCGACCGAAGTCGCACCTGACCCGGTGCGTCGACGTTCCCTGTACCGCGGCGACCCGGGCATGTGGTCCTGGGTCCTGCACCGCATCACAGGCGTCACCATCTTCTTCTTCTTGTTCGTACACGTGTTGGACACCGCGGTCATCCGCGTCGATCCCAACCAGTACGACGAGATCATCGAAACCTACAAGACCCCGATCATCGGTCTCATGGAGATCGCCCTGGTCGCGTGCGTCCTGTTCCACGCCTTCAACGGCGTGCGCCTGATCCTGGTGGACTTCTGGGCCAAGGGCCCCAAGTACCAGCGTCAGATGCTGTGGGTCGCCATGACCCTGTTCGTCGTCGTGTTCGCCGCCGGCGCCGTCCGCCTGCTGCAGATCATGTTCAGCCACCTGTAGGAGACACCAGAGATGACCACCTCGGAAGCCACCGGTGTCGCGAAGACCCTCGGCAAGGAACACGACCGTCCGGCCAGCCTGGACAACCCTCGTTCGCCCCGCAAGCCCAAGGGCGGGAACTTCGAGAAGAACGCATGGATGTTCATGCGCTTCTCCGGCCTGATCCTCGTCTTCCTGACGATCGGCCACATGTTCATCATGCTCGCCTGGGACGGCGGTGTGCACCGCATCGACGCCTCGTTCGTCGCCGCGCGGTGGAGCTCCCCCGGCTGGCAGATCTGGGACCTGACCATGCTGTGGTTGGCCCAGCTGCACGGCGGCAACGGTGTCCGCACCGTCATCGGCGACTACTCGCGCAAGGACTCGACCCGCTTCTGGCTCAACGTGCTGCTGGCCGTGTCGATGATCCTGACCCTCGTGCTGGGCACCTACGCGATCCTCACCTTCGACGTCAACAGCGTCGGCTAAAGGAGACCAACAACATGCAGGAACACCGCTACGACGTCGTCATCGTGGGCGCCGGCGGCGCCGGGATGCGCGCGGCGATCGAATCCGCACCGCGCGCCCGCACCGCGGTTCTGACCAAGCTCTACCCCACCCGCAGCCACACCGGCGCGGCTCAGGGCGGCATGTGCGCCGCGCTGGCCAACGTCGAGGAGGACAACTGGGAGTGGCACACCTTCGACACCGTCAAGGGTGGTGACTACCTCGCCGATCAGGACGCCGTCGAGATCATGGCCAAGGAGGCCATCGACGCGGTGCTCGATCTGGAGAAGATGGGTCTGCCGTTCAACCGGACCCCCGAGGGCAAGATCGACCAGCGTCGATTCGGCGGGCACACCCGCGACCACGGCAAGTCGCCCGTGCGTCGTGCCTGCTACGCCGCCGACCGCACCGGTCACATGATCCTGCAGACGCTGTACCAGAACTGCGTCAAACACGACGTCGAGTTCTTCAACGAGTTCTACGCCCTCGACATCTGCCTCACCGAGAACGAAGACGGCGAGCAGGTCGCCACCGGCGTCGTCGCCTACGAACTCGCCACCGGCGAGATCCACGTCTTCCACGCCAAGTCGATCGTCTTCGCGACCGGCGGCTCGGGCCGCATGTACAAGACGACGTCCAACGCCCACACCCTCACCGGTGACGGCATGGGCATCATCTTCCGCAAGGGCCTGCCCCTCGAGGACATGGAGTTCCACCAGTTCCATCCGACGGGCCTGGCCGGTCTCGGCATCCTCATCTCGGAGGCCGTGCGCGGTGAGGGCGGCATCCTGCGCAACGCCGACGGCGAGCGCTTCATGGAGCGTTACGCCCCCACCATCAAGGACCTCGCGCCCCGCGACATCGTCGCCCGCTCGATGGTTCTCGAGGTGCTGGAGGGCCGCGGTGCCGGACCGAACAAGGACTACGTCTACATCGACGTGACCCACCTCGGCGAGGACGTCCTCAACGAGAAGCTCCCCGACATCACCGAGTTCGCGCGCACCTACCTCGGCGTCGACCCGGTCACCGAGTACGTGCCGGTGTTCCCGACCTGCCACTACGTCATGGGTGGCATCCCGACCAACGTCGACGGTCAGGTGCTGCGCAACAACGACGAGGTCGTGCACGGTCTGTACGCCGCCGGTGAATGTGCGTGCGTGTCGGTCCACGGCGCCAACCGCCTCGGCACCAACTCGCTGCTCGACATCAACGTCTTCGGACGCCGCGCAGGTATCGCTGCCGCCGAGTACGCCAACAACGCCGACTTCGCCGACCTCCCGGAGAAGCCGACCGAGATGGTCGACGGCTGGCTGGAACTGCTCCTGTCCGAGCACGGCCACGAGCGCGTCGCCGACATCCGGACCGAGCTGCAGGCGTCGATGGACGCGAACGCCTCGGTGTTCCGGACCGAGGAGACCCTCAAGCAGGCGCTGACCGACATCCACGCGCTCAAGGAGCGGTACGCCCAGATCAAGGTCCACGACAAGGGCAAGCGTTTCAACAGCGATCTCCTCGAGGCCATCGAGCTGGGCTTCCTGCTCGAGATGGCCGAGGTCACCGTGGTCGGCGCACTCAACCGCAAGGAATCGCGTGGCGGCCATGCACGCGAGGACTACCCCGATCGTGACGACGTGAACTACATGCGTCACACCATGGCCTACAAGAAGGGCACCGACCTTCTCTCGGACATCGAGCTGGACTACAAGCCCGTGGTGCAGACCCGTTACGAGCCGATGGAGCGTAAGTACTGATGACATCTGTTCTGGACAAGCCCGCACCCTCCTCCGACGAGCCGCCGCTGCCCCCGGTGCCCGACGAGGCCACCATGGTCACGCTCAAGAT
The DNA here is from genome assembly GCF_009872315.1 of Gordonia sp. YY1. Taxonomy (NCBI): domain Bacteria; kingdom Bacillati; phylum Actinomycetota; class Actinomycetes; order Mycobacteriales; family Gordoniaceae; genus Gordonia; species Gordonia sp. YY1. Next base: position 168,859 of record NZ_WXYI01000009.1, read on the forward strand.
CTTCCGGTTCAACCCGGAGAATCCGGACGCCCAGGGCTTCGAGAGCTTCCGCGTCCCGGCGCTGCCGACCGACCGTCTGCTCAACCTGCTGCTGTACGTGAAGGGCTACCTCGACGGCACCCTGACGTTCCGCCGCAGCTGCGCACACGGCGTGTGTGGTTCCGACGCGATGCGCATCAACGGCGTCAACCGTCTGGCCTGCAAGCTCCTGATGAAGGACATGCTCCCCAAGGACAAGTCCAAGGAGATCACCATCACCGTGGAGCCCATCAAGGGTCTTCCGGTGGAGAAGGATCTCGTGGTCAACATGGAGCCGTTCTTCGACGCGTACCGCGCGATCAAGCCGTTCCTGATCACCTCGGGCAACGAGCCCACCCGTGAGCGCATCCAGAGCCAGAGCGACCGCGCCCGCTTCGACGACACCACCAAGTGCATCCTCTGTGCGTGCTGCACCACGAGCTGCCCGGTGTTCTGGACCGAGGGTTCCTACTTCGGCCCCGCCGCGATCGTCAACGCGCACCGCTTCATCTTCGACAGCCGGGACGAGGGCGCCGTCGAGCGTCTCGACATCCTCAACGACGTCGACGGTGTGTGGCGCTGCCGCACCACCTTCAACTGCACCGACGCATGCCCCCGTGGCATCCAGGTCACGCAGGCGATCTCGGAGGTCAAGCGCGCACTGATGTTCTCGCGCTAGAGGTTCCAACGCTTTTCTCTGCAGCCCGGCAACGGCCCGCACCGATTTCGGTGCGGGCCGTTGCTCATCCGGGCGCCCTGCCGTGGAAGACGCCCGCGACGATCGAGTCCACCAGCTCCGCCTCCTCCTCGGGCGCGGCGGGCCACAGCAGCATCGTGAGCACCGACCGGATGGCGAACCGCGCGGCGACGGTGTCCTCGGGGTCGATGCCGATGAGTTCCGCGGCCACGGCCAGCACGGTCGGCGACGCGAGCACGGTCGGGGTCGACGCGATGAGGTTCGCCGGACGGAGGAACTGGCGGATCACCCGGTCCCCGCGCAGTGCGCGGAGCGCAGCGGTGATCGCGATCCGCGCACGCTCCACGCCTGCGGTGCCCGCCGCCTCGTGGCGGATCGACTCCAGGACCGGGGCGGCGGTCGACGACAACACCGCCTCGACGAGCGCCGTGCGGCCACCGGCATGGCGGTAGATCGTCGCGCGCGAGCAGTGCGCGCGACGAGCCAGTTCGTCGACGCTGAACGCCTCGAGTCCACGCGCGGCGATGAGCGCGGCGGCATGGGAGACGAGCCGCCTGCGTGCCGCCTCACCACGATCGTCGCCCACGAGCCAGTCCGACATCCCACTCCCTCCGTCGCCGATTCTCATCATGAGACAGATCACCCCTCCGTGAGGCCCTTTTCGCTCAGGTCAGGCCCCATCTTTGAGAAACGGCGACCCGCAACGGCAGACCCCGCGTATCGACTTCGTAGGAATCGTTGCCCCCTGCATGCCGGTCGGCGACGCTGAGAGAATGCTCGCACTCGACGATCCCGCCTTCCTGTCGCGCTTCCACAGCGGATTCCCGGTCCAGCGGATCGGCGACTCCCCGTTCTTCGCCGTCGGCTCCTGGGAACTCATCGCCGACGTGGTGCGCCGACCTCAGGAGTTCTCGTCGAACCTGACCGCCACCATGGTCTGCCACGAGGACGGGTCGGTCTCGGAGTTCCCGGTGGCCGGCCTCGGCGACGCGATGCACGTGCTGGCGACCGCGGACGGTCCACGGCACCGGCTTCACCGGTCGCTGGTCATGCCGTCACTGACGCCGGCACGTATCCGTGCGTTGGAGCCCTATGTCGCCGAGGTGGTGGACACCGCGTGGACCGAGGGACTGAACGGTGACACGATCGACTGGACAACCGCTGTCGCACAACGTGTCCCGATAACGGTGGTCACCGAACTGCTCGGTCTCTCACACGACGACGTCGGCGATCTCGCCCACTGGGCGGGCGCAACCAATGTGCTGATCGACGGCGTCATCACCCCCGGTCAGCTCACCACCGCGACCACCGCGGTCGCCGAGCTCACCGCCTACCTCGGCGAAGCGCTCGATCGGGCGCGCGACGACGACCGGGCAGGCACGCCGGGACGAGGCGTGCTTGCCGACATCGCGTCGGCCGTCTCCCGTGAGGACCTGGATCGCCCGTCTGCGGTGATGATCCTCCTGCAACTGGTCGCGGCGGGCTCCGACTCCACCGTCAGCCTCCTGACCAGCGCCGTCCGGATGCTCACGCAGTATGCCGACGTCGCCGCCCGACTCCGTCGCGATCCCGGGCTCATCCCGGCCTTCGTCGAGGAGACACTGCGCCTGGATTCCCCCTTCCGCGGCCACTTCCGGCATGTCGTGACCGACACCACCCTCGGCGACACCCACCTTGCGGCCGGCTCCCACGTCTATCTCATGTGGCGAGCGGCCAACCGTGATCCCGAGCATTTCGACGCCCCGCCGACCTTCGACCTCGACCGTGCTACCGCCCGGTCGGGACACGGCTCGCACCTGGCATTCGGCAAAGGACTCCATCTGTGCGTCGGTGCCGCCCTGGCCCGCCTGCAGGGCCGCCTGGCGATCAACCGATTGCTCAGCGCCACAACGGATTTTTGGCAGACCGCGGCGATGGAGCTGACACTCGTTCGGTGAACCGTGGAACCGCCCGGCGTTCGGCTGCGTCCAACAAGAACCCAACCAGCCCGCCGAACGGAGCGCCGACGTGGTCCGAGTCCTGTACTTCCGCCTTCTACTCACCGTCCTGGTCAGCACAGTGCTGTGCCTGGCGGTCTTCTCACCCGCAACGGCGTCGCCTCCGGACGAGCCGGACACCCACCGGATCACGATCACCTTCACCTCCGACCGGCAACTCAACGGTGCCGCCGTGTGGTTCGACGCCGACGGCCGGCTGCGAACGCAAACCGACGTCCCGCTCGCACATCAGGACGGCCGGACGAAGCTGTGGTCGGCGACCCTGGTGTACACGAGACCTTCGCCGCGCGAACCACTCGATGCGCTATTCCAATCCAGCGGAACCTTTTCCAGATGTGAGATCCGGGTCGACGCCGTTCTCGTGGCCGACGACACGGTACGCGGACCGCACCCGACGAGCAGGTGCCGACCACGCAATTGAGCCGGGTTTCGAACGTACCGGGAGGAACCGGAACGGAGAATCGTACGCTGGCTCTCGTCATGGATACGTGAGCGGAGAACGGGCATGTCGGAGCGCATCGAGGCCGGATCGGTCGGAGCCGACGCGGGCACGTCCGGCATCATCGAGAACCCGGGAAGCAAGGGACTTCGGGCCGGATCGATCGGGCTGATGGGAAACGTCATCATCGGCTTGTCCGCTGTCGCACCGGCTTACAGCCTTGCCGCCACCCTCGGCTACGTGGTCGACAACGTTCGCGACAAGGCACCGGCGATGTTCGTCCTCGCGTTCATCCCGATGCTGCTCGTGGCCTTCGCCTATCGCGAACTGTCCCGCGACACCCCCGACTGCGGCACCACCTTCACCTGGGGCACAAAGGCTTTCGGCCCATGGATCGGGTGGATCGGCGGCTGGGGTCTCGCGGTTTCGGCGATCATCGTGCTCGCCAACGTCTCCGAGATCGCCGCGCTGTACCTGTTCCGGTTCCTCGGCCTGGACGGTCTGGCCGACAGCTCGATCGCGAAGATCCTGCTCGGGAGTGTCTTCATCATCGGGATGACCTGGATCAGCATCCGCGGCATCGTGATCAGCGAACGCATGCAGGCGATCCTGATGTTCATCCAGTTCGCGGTGCTCATCGTCGCGAGCGTGATCGCCCTGGTCAAAGCGGGCACGGGCCGGGCCGGAGCGCAAGCGATCGACCCCGAGTTGTCGTGGTTGTGGCCGGACGGCCTCGATCAGTCGCAGATCGCGGCGGCGGTGATCCTGTGCATCTTCATCTACTGGGGATGGGATGCGTGCCTGGCCATCAGCGAGGAGACCAAGGACCCCGACAAGACCCCGGGACGCGCCGCCGTCCTCACCTGTCTGATCCTGGTCGCGACCTACGTGCTCGTCGCCTACGCCGTCCAGTCGTTCGCCGGCTTCGGCGACACCGGGATCGGACTGGGGAACGAGGCGAACGCCGAGGACGTGCTGACCATCCTCGGCGATCCGGTGGCGGGTGCGGTCATGTCCTCGGCATTGCTGTTGACCGTCTGCGTCTCCGCATTGTCCTCGACCCAGTCCACAATCCTGCCCACCGCACGGAGCAGCCTCTCGATGGCCGTCTACAAGGCGCTCCCCGACAGGTTCGCCTCCATCCATCCGCGCTACATGACGCCGGCCTTCGGTACCGCCGCGATGGGCGCCGCGGCGCTCACCTTCTACCTGGTCCTGTCATTGCTCAGCCAGGACACGCTCGCCGACTCCATCTCCTCCCTCGGACTGGCGGTGGCGTTCTACTACGGGATCACCGCCTTTGCCTGCGTCTGGTACTTCCGGTCGACCCTGTTCGGCTCCGCCCGGAACTTCTTCCTGCGCGGCCTTCTCCCACTCCTCGGCGGAGTCGCGATGGCGGCGGCCTTCATCCGTTCGGCGATCGACATGATCTCGCCGGACTACGGCGCCACCTCGGTCGGCGGTATCGGAGGTGTCTTCGTGCTCGGCGTGGGCATGCTGGTCCTCGGCATCCCCCTGATGCTGGCCTGCTTCGCCCACAACAGTGACTTCTTCCGGGGCAGGACACTGACCGCGACCACCGAGGTGAAGGTTCCCGATGTCCACTGACACGACCGTGCCCCGGCCCGAGTCGGAGACCCCCGACGAGGAGACCAGACCCCCGACCACTCCGCGGCTCACGGTCGGATACCTCGCGACGCCTTCCGGCGCCGACGGTGTCGTCCTGGCCGTGGCGCTCGCACGCGTCACCGGGGCGACGATCGACCTGGTGTGCGTGGTACGGCCGGTCCCCTACGACGGCCGGCCCGGTCTCGCCCAGTATCAGCAGCGCATCGAGACGCAGGCCGCCGAATGGCTCCGCGAGGGGGCTGCACTCATCCCCGCGGGGTTCCCCCATCGCACCGTCGTCACGGTCGACGACTCCTTCGCCGGCGGGCTCGCATCGCACGCGGTCGCGACGCAGGCCAGCATGATCGTCGTCGGCGGCACCGGCGACGGTCTGCTGCGTCGCCACACCCTCGGCACCGTCAGCAACGAACTCGTCCACTCGTCGCCGGTTCCGGTCGCCCTGGCACCACGCGGATATGCCGACCGGGTCGATGCGGTCCTCGACACGGTGACCGTCGCCGTGCCGGTGAAGCCCGGCACCGACAATCCGCTCCCGTTCGCCGAGAAGCTCGCCGAACGCGCCAAACTCGACCTCCGGCTGCTGTCCCTGGTCTCCCTCGAGTCCCCCTTCGACGACGACTCGTCGCGTGACGCGCGGACCGCGCAGATCGCCGTCGCGCGTGAACTTCTCGACAAGACCCGCGCCGAGGTGAACGCCGAACTCGCCGTCGATGTCCTCGTCGCCGACGGCGCCACTGTCGACGAGGCACTCGCCAACCTGCCGTGGGACGCCAACGACATCGTCGCCGTCGGTTCCGGACACCTGGGATCGTCCAACCGGGTCTTCCTCGGCAGCACCGCCTCACGCATCTTCCGGTGGACGACGGCACCGGTCATCGTGGTCCCCAAGAACAGCTGAGAACCAGATCTGCCGAGCAGGAACGGGTCAGCTGTCGAAACCCAAGCCGACCTTGTCCAGCAGCGTGAGCCACGCACCCCGACGGCCGTTCCGGCGTTCGCTGCGCGCGATCTGATGCCGGGTGAGGGTGATGCCGGCCCAGCGAACCGGCTCCGGTGGGAACGGTAACGGCTTGCGGCGCACCATCTCCAGCGCGGTCCGTTCGGTCTGCCGACCGTCGACGAGGTCGAGTGCGGTCGCGGCCGCGAAATGCGAGGCACCGACGCCGAGACCGGTGAACCCCACCGCCGTCACCACGTGCCCGTCGTGGGAGGTGTCCCAGAAGGCGCAGAACCTCGAGCAGGTGTCGATCACCCCGCCCCACGTGTGCGTCGCGGTGATCCCCTCGAGTTGCGGGAACATCTGCAGCAGGTGCTCGCCGAGCAGCGCCCACTCACCGGGGTGATGCGCGCGACGCGGATCGTCGTCGGAACCGAAGTGATATGGCGCATCCCAGCCGCCGAACAGCAGCCGGTTGTCCGCGGTGAGCCGGAAGTAGTGGAAGCGTGGACCGCTGTCGGCGAGTCCCTCGCGCCCGGACCAGCCGAGCGAGGCCAGCTGGTCGTCGGACAGCGGTTCGGTCATCAGCGCGTAGTCCCACACGGGGACGGTGTAGAGACGCAGCCTGCGGACCAGCGACCTGCTCGCCGACGTCGCGACCACGACCCGGCCGGCGCGCGCCTGTCCGTATCCCGTTCGGGCGCAGACCTTGCCCGACGAACCATGGCCCGACGAACCGCCGGACAGTCCCAGTACCTCGGTCTCCTCGTGGATCCGTACCCCGAGCCGTTCCGCGGCGTCGGCGAGACCGAACGCGAGTTTTGCCGGATCGATCAGCATGACCTCGGGGTCGTAGAGGGCGCCGCGGACCATGGGCGAGTCGACGCGTTCCCGCGCCGCGGACGCGTCGAGCAGCACGAGCTCCTCGCCGAGCGCCCGGCCCGCGGCCGCGGTCTCGGCGAGTGCGTCGTACTGCCATCCGGTGGTGGCGAGGTCGAGTTCTCCGGTGCGCTCGACGTCGGCGTCGATGCCCAGGCGGGTCAGCGTGCTCTCGATGGCGTCGAGTGTCTCGCGCCCCATGCGCAGCAGCGTCGGCATCTCGTCGCGGAAACGCTGCAGACCGTTGCCGAGTCCGTGCGTGAGGCTCGCGGCACAGAAGCCGCCGTTGCGTCCGGACGCGTGTTCGGCGATCCGGTCGCGTTCGACGAGCACGATCGTCCGAGACGGATCCCGTTCCGCCGCTTGGACCGCGGTCCACAGCCCGGTGAGGCCACCGCCGATCACCAGCAGGTCGGCGGTGACCTCACCGACGAGTCGGGGCCGCGGTTCCGGACGGAGATCCCGATCGAGCCAGTAGGGACGGGCCGCGGCCTGCGCGACCATCTCGACGCCCCGGGAGGTCGGCTCGCGGGCCCACGTTCCGGTCGTCACACCGACCGACCATTCAGGGCGAAGACCGTTCGGTGCCATTCCTTTTCGGCGACGCCGTGGATGTCACTCATGACGTGCTTGGTCAGCAGGTACTCGTCGAGGGAGTAGGTCGACATGTCCTTGCCGAAGCCGGAGGCGCCGTACCCGCCGTGCGGCATCTCGCTGATGATCGGGATGTGATCGTTGATCCAGACACAACCGGCGTGGATCTCGCGCGACGCCCGCTGTGCGCGATAGACGTCGCGCGTCCACGCCGACGCGGCGAGGCCGTACGGGGTGTCGTTGGCGCGACGGATCGCGTCGTCGTCGTCGGTGAAGTGGCTGACCGTGAGCACCGGTCCGAACACCTCCTCGCGGTAGATATCCGAGTCCTCCGTGACGTCAGCGATGAGCGTGGGCGGGTAGAAGGCGCCCCGACCGTCGGGCACCGTGCCGCCGGTGACCACCCGGGCCCCGGCTGCCCGGGCACGCTCCACCATCCCGGCCACCTTCTCGCGGTGCCGTCGCGAGATGAGGGAGCCCAGATCGGTGGCGGGGTCGGTCGGATCGCCGATGACGACGCGCGACATGAGGTCCGCGACGCCGTCGACGAAATCGTCGTAGAGCGTGGGGGCGACGATCGCCCGGGTCGCCGCGGTGCAGTCCTGTCCGCCGTTGATGATCGAGGCCGCGACCGCACCGTGGATCGCTGCCTGCAGGTCGGCGTCGTCGAAGACGACGAACGGCGCCTTGCCGCCGAGTTCGAGCTGGACCCGTGCCCCGGTGGTGGCGGCCTGCGCCATCACCTGCCGGCCGACCGCGCTCGACCCGGTGAAGGTCACCATGTCGACGCCGGGATGTCCGGCCAGGTGGGCGCCGGCGTCCGGACCGGTGCCGACGACGATGTTGAGAACGCCGTCGGGCAGTCCGGCCTCGGTGGCGATGCGGGCCATCGTCAGCGTCGTCAGCGGCGTGATCTCGGCCGGCTTCAGGACCACCGCGCAACCGGCGGCGAGTGCCGGGATGACCTTCCACACCGCCATCTGCAGCGGGTAGTTCCAGGGCGTGATGGTGCCGATGACGCCGACGGGTTCACGGCGGATCGACGAGGTGTGGTCGCCCGAGTACTCCGCACTCGCCTTGCCCTCGAGATTGCGTGCGACACCGGCGAAGAACCCGATGTTGTCGATCGATCCGGGGACGTCGAACTCGGTCGCGAGCCGGATCGGCTTGCCGGTGTGCGCGACCTCATCGGCGATCAACACCTCGGACTGCGCCGCCAGCGCTCCGGCCAACGCGAGGAGGACACCCGCCCGTTCGGCCGGGGTGGCACGTCCCCAGGCCGGCTGCGCGGCGCGGGCACTCGCGATCGCGGCATCGACATCGCCGCGACCTGCGAGTTTCACAGTCGCAACCGGCTGATCCGTGGCAGGATTGACCACGATGTGATCGGCACCGGTCGAGTGATGTGGCTTACCGTTGATCCAGCCGGACGGGATGCTGGTTGGTGAGGACATACCCCCAGATCCTACCGTTGTCGTTGCGGATTCACGCGCCGAAACCGGACTTCAGTACGGTTTCCGTCGTCGATGTTGCGATTCACCACTAAATCCGTCACGATCATGGGGTGGCTGACCCTGTATCCACACAGCTGGACGCAACCGCGAAGAAGATCATCGAGCTCCTCCAGGCCGATGGTCGGAGCAGTTACGCCTCCATCGGCAAGGCCGTCGGACTCTCTGAAGCCGCCGTGCGCAACCGTGTGCAGAAGCTCAGCGACAGCGGTCTCATGCAGATCGTCGCCGTCACCGACCCTCTCAAACTCGGATTCGCACGCCAGGCGATGATCGGCGTCCGTTGCGTCGGCGACACCCAGGCGCTCGCCGAACGGCTCGCGGAACACCCCGAGATCGACTACGTGCTCCTGACCGCGGGGTCCTTCGACATCCTGATCGAGGTCGTCTCCGAGGACGACGACCACCTGCTCGAGATCCTCAACAAGAAGGTACGGGTGCACCCGGAGGTCGTCGGTACCGAGACCCTCGTCTACCTGAAACTCGTGAAACAGCAATACAACTGGGGAACCCGATGACAGTGACCGCCCCCTCTACGCCCCCGAACTCCGCTCCGTCGCTCGGCGCCCGCAGTGCAGCTCATCTCTGGGGACACTTCGCCCGGCACGGCGACGCCATCACCCCTCCGGTGATCACCCGAGGGGAGGGCGTCCGCATCTTCGACGATCAGGGCCGCAGCTACCTCGACGGCCTGGCGGGACTCTTCGTCGTGCAGGTGGGTCACGGACGCGTCGAACTCGCCGAGGCCGCAGCCCGGCAGGCCAAGGAGCTCGCCTTCTTCCCGCTGTGGTCGTACGCGACACCGCCGGCCATCGAGCTCGCCGAGCGGCTCGCCGCCTACGCCCCGGGCGATCTCAATCGTGTCTTCTTCACCACCGGTGGCGGCGAGGCCGTGGAGAGTGCCTGGAAACTGGCGAAGCAGTACTTCAAGCTGGTCGGCAAACCCGGTAAGCACAAGGTGATCTCGCGTGCGGTCGCCTACCACGGCACCCCGCAGGGCGCACTCGCGATCACCGGCGTGCCGGCGCTCAAGGAGGCCTTCGAGCCGTTGACGCCCGGTGCGTTCCGGGTGCCGAACACCAACATCTACCGGGCGGACGACCACCTGTCCGATGACCCGAAGAAGTTCGGCCGCTGGGCCGCCGACCGCATCGCCGAGGCGATCGAATTCGAGGGCCCCGACACCGTGGCGGCCGTCTTCCTCGAACCGGTCCAGAACGCCGGCGGATGCTTCCCACCGCCACCGGGCTACTTCGAGCGGGTGCGCGAGATCTGCGACGAATACGACGTCCTGCTCGTCTCCGACGAGGTGATCTGCGCCTTCGGTCGCATCGGCTCGATGTTCGCCTGCGAGGACTTCGGCTACGTCCCCGACATCATCACCTGCGCCAAGGGCATGACGTCGGGCTACTCCCCCATCGGCGCGATGATCGCCAGCGACCGGCTCTTCGAACCGTTCCGCGACGGCACCACGACCTTCGCCCACGGCTACACCTTCGGCGGGCACCCGGTGTCGGCGGCGGTCGCACTGGCCAACCTCGACATCTTCGAGCGTGAAGGCCTCAACGACCACGTCAAGACCCAGGCCCCGGCGTTCCGCACGACCCTCGAGAAGCTGTACGACCTGCCGATCGTCGGCGACGTGCGCGGCGAGGGCTTCTTCTACGGGATCGAACTCGTGAAGGACAAGGCCACCAAGGAGACCTTCACGGCGGCCGAATCCGAACGCATCCTCCGGGGCTTCCTCTCCACGGCACTGTTCGACGCCGGGCTCTACTGCCGCGCCGACGATCGCGGCGATCCCGTCGTGCAGCTCGCGCCACCGCTGATCGCGGGACAGGCCGAGTTCGACGAGATCGAGCAGATCCTGCGGTCGGTCCTGGGCGAGGCGTATTCGCTGCTGTAGTCCGCATGGCCGAACGTCGGACACGACGCGTTCGCACGTCCGGAGACCGCGTGGTTCCGCTGGTAACGTGCGATCGGTGACCTCGGGGTGGACTCGCCGGACCGCATCGGCACTCGTCGCCGCTGTTCTCGGGATGCTTCTGTGCATGCTGTCCGCCGGACCGGTCGGCGTCGGACCGGCCGGGGCCGTCCCGCTTCCCACCGGCGCCCCACCCGCCTTCAGCACTCCGGTCACCGATCACTGTCCGCACAAGATCGGCACGCCGCCTCCTGTCGACGAATCCGAGGCGGTCGCACCGGGTTCGACGACCCCGTCCTCGCTGCCCGTCCCGACACCCGCGATCGGGGGTGAGGATCTCTCGTACTGCGGCGTCGTCGCCGACCCGGCGGCCGGTCCCGTTCCGCCACGGCTGACCTCGGCCGGGTGGCTGATCGCCGACCTCGACTCCGGCCGCGTCATCGCGGCCAAGGACCCCCACGGGCGGTACCGGCCCGCGTCGACGATCAAGGTGCTGCTCGCACTCATCGCCCTCGACGAACTCGACCTCGACGCGACGGTCATCCCGACCGCGGAGGACTGGAGCACCGAGGGCGACTCGTGCGGGATGGGCCCGGGCGGTCACTACACCGTCCGCGACCTGCTCACCGGCCTGCTCATGGTGTCGGGCAACGACTGCGCCAACGCCCTCGCCCGCGAACTCGGTGGCGTGGAGACCACGCTCGAGAAGATGAACGAACGCGCCCGCGAGCTGGGCGCCGCCGACACGCGCGCGGCGAGCCCATCGGGTCTCGATGCCGCCGGGATGTCCTCCTCGCCTTACGATCTCGCACTGGTCTTCCGAGCAGCCATGGCGCAGGAGACCTTTCGGGAGCTCATCGCGAAGCCCACCTTCCGATTCCCCGGCTATCCGCGCCGACCAGATGTGCCCGGCGACAAGGACCATCCGGCCTACGACATGTACAGCAGCAATCGGCTTCTCGTGGACGGCTATCCGGGAATGCTCGGCGGGAAGACCGGCTACACCGACGACGCGCGCAAGACCTTCGTCGGTGTGGCCGAACGCGACGGCCACCGCATCCTCGTCGTGCAGATGTACGGATTGTCGGTCGAGGGCGACATGTACTGGGATCAAGCGCGGGAGATGTTCGAATACGGCTTCCGTGCAGGTCCTGAGGTCACCGTCGGACGTCTCGTCGACTCCACTCGTGAAGCGGCGGAATCCACTGCGCCGCGCGCCGCCTCGTCCCCGGATTCCCACCTCGCGAGTTCGGGCTCCGACACCGCCTCCCCGATGTCGGTGCGCGTCCTCATCGGTCTCGTCGCGGCACTCGCCGCCGTGGTCTTGCTGCTGTTGGGACTCAGGCTTTTCGGGCGCAGGTGATCCAACCACCCGCTTCTGCTCGGAAGGGCGGCGGGTAGGCGCCGACGACAGAAACTCCCGCTTGTCGGATTCCCTCCCGCGTATCGAGCTCAATAGGCGGGAAGGAAATGGTCACGCGGGAAGGTCAGCGGGCCACAGTTCCCATGACCGACCCCGGCCGGGATCGTTCCTCCGCACCGTCAGCGCCTGCGGACGACCCCCACCAGCGTCGCGATCGCCGCGCCGACCCCCGCCGCGGCCGCCAGTGCCGCCGGACGCGGCGCCGGACTCACCTCGACCGTCGGCGAGATGACCACCGGCCGATGCAGTTCCGCGTCGGGGTCCTCCTCGACCTGGAACTCCTCGTTCGCCGGATCGGTCGCACACCAGGCGGCGGCGTAGAGCACGATGCGCGACGCGAGGTACGCGAACACCATGACACCGAGGATCGGGCCGAATGCCACACCCGCCGGGCTGCTCAGCACCGACTGGAGGTAGAGCCCGCCGACCGTCTTGACGATCTCGAACGCGACCGCGGTGATCAGTCCGGCTTTCAGGGTGTCGCGGAATGGCAACTGCACCAGGGGAAGCCGCGCCATGATGAACGTGAACAAGGCGCAGGTGGCGAGAATCGAGACCGCGGTCGACACCACCCGGACGACGATCGGCGCCCACGACGCGTCGTCGAGGCCCACCCACCCCAGCACGGTCTTGGTGAGACCCGAATTGCCCAGGGCGGTCACGGCCATCGTCACCGCGAAGGCGACGCCGAGTCCGGCGAAGGTCACCAGATCCCACACCTTCGACATGACCGCGTTGCGTTGTACTCGACCACCCCACATCTCGGTCATTCCGGTACGGACCCCGGAGATCCAGCCGATGCCGGTGAACGCCGCACCGAGCAGGCCGACCACCCCCACCGTGGTACGGGAGTCGATGGCCGAGGTGATGATGTCGGAGACCTGATCGCCGAGTTGCCCCGGCATCTTCTCCACGACCGCGTCCTGGATCTCCTGCAGCACCTCCGGCTGTTGGGCCAGCACGAAGCCGGCGACCGCGAACGCCACCATGATGATCGGGACGAGCGCGAGGATGCCGTTGAAGCTGATGCTCGCCGCGTAGAGATTTCCGCGGCGGTCGTTGTAGCGGTCCACCGTCCGCACGACGTGGTCGAGCCAGGTCCAGCGCTCACGCCGGTCCTCGTAGATCGACTTCGCACGGGTGACGAGTGACTTCCCCGAATCGACCACCGAACTCACCGCACGCCTCCTCGTCGAATCGCCGAGGAGGTCGAACTCAGGACTGTGTCAGCGCCTCGGCGACAGGAATCCCACCTTGTCATAGACCGACTCGAGGGTCGCCGAGGCCACCGACCGAGCGCGTTCGGCGCCGCGAGCGAGAATCGCGTCGAGCTGCGCGGGATCGTCCATGTACTCGGAGACGCGGCCACGCAGCGGCGTGACGAACTCGGTGAGCACGTCGGCGGTCTCGACCTTGAGGTCGCCGTACCCCTTGCCCTGGTACTTGTCGACGAGGACGTCCACCGGAGTGCCACTCAACGCCGACTGGATGGTGAGCAGGTTGCTCACACCCGGCTTGTTCTCGGGGTCGAACCGGATCTCGGTCTCCGTGTCGGTCACCGCCGAACGGATCTTCTTCGCAGACTTCTTCGGCTCGTCGAGCAGATTGATGAGGCCCTTGTCGGACTCCGCCGACTTGCTCATCTTGGCGGTCGGGTTCTGGAGGTCGTAGATCTTCGCGAACTCCTTGACGATGTACGCTTGCGGGACCTTGAGGACCTTGCCGAACCGCGAGTTGAAACGCTGCGCCAGATCGCGCGTGAGCTCGAGGTGCTGACGCTGGTCCTCGCCCACCGGCACCTGATCCACCTGGAAGGCGAGGATGTCCGCGGCCATGAGGATCGGATAGGTGAACAGCCCGACACCCGCCGCGTCCACGCCCTGCTTGGCCGATTTATCCTTGAACTGTGTCATCCGGCTCGCCTCACCGAAACCGGTGATGCACGACAGCACCCAGGTCAGCTCGGCGATCTCCGGGATGTGCGACTGGACGTAGATCGTGGAGCGCTCGGGATCCACGCCGACGGCCAGCAACTGAGCGACCGACAGACGCGTGCGATCGGCGAGGGTCTTCGGATCGAACGACGCCGTGATCGCATGCATGTCCGGGATGAAGTAGTACGCCTCGAAGTCGTCCTGCAGGGCCACCCACTGGCGGACCGCACCCAGGTAGTTACCTAGGTGGAAGGAATCGCTGGTCGGCTGGATTCCCGACAGCACGCGCGGTCGGGCGGCACCGGATGCGGAGGCGTCAGAACTCATTGGTCCATTTTCGCAGACCCGCAAAGCCCTTTGACGCGGGTGCCCGCCTCACTCGTAGACGACGGTGACCGGCGCATGATCCGACCACCGCAGGTCGTACGCGGCCGCCCGGTCGACGGTGGTCTTGACCGCCCGCTCGGCGAGCGAGCGGTTGGTCAGCTGATAGTCGATCCGCCAGCCGGAGTCGTTGTCGAAGGCCTTGCCACGCCACGACCACCACGAGTACGGGCCGCTCTCACCGGGATGGAGCTCACGGGAGACGTCACGCCAGCCGGTCTCGAGGAGCCCGCCCACCCACGCGCGTTCGTGCGGCAGGAAGCCCGGGCTCTTGAGATTGCCCTTCCAGTTCTTGATGTCCGCCTCGGCATGGGCGATGTTCCAGTCGCCACCGACGACGACGTGCCGGCGACGACGGACGAGCCGACCGAGATGGTCGCCGAACTCGTCGAGAAACCGCGCCTTCTCCTCGAATTTGGCGATGTCCTTCTCGGCGTCGGTGAGCGCCGCACCCTTGGGCAGGTACAGACTGGCCGCGGTCACCGGTCCGAGATCGGTGTCGAGGTCGACCTCGAGATAGCGACCGAGTTCGTCGAACTCGGCGCTCCCGAAACCGATCCGGACGGCGTCCGGCGCCCGGCGGGTGAGCACGCCGACACCGGCATGCCCCTTGACCGCTGACTCGCTCATCGTGAGATGCCAGCCCGCCTGAAGAGCGGGAGCCAGGGCGTCCCGGGCGAGGTCCTCGCTCGCGCGTACCTCCTGCAACAGCACGACGTCGAGCGACGAGTCCTCCAACCAGGGCAGGAAGCCGCGGTTGGTCTCGGAACGATGTTTGACCGCTGCGCGGATTCCGTTGACGTTGACCGTGGAGATGGAGAGTGGCACGAGGCCACATAGTACGGATTCGGTCCGACAGATCCCGCGCCCGCCGCACACCTCCCGAGACGGGTCTACGGGTCTCCGATTGAGACGAAATGGAGGTAAGGCAACCCTTGTGCTCACCGAGGAGAATATGTAAGCATTACCTAATCCAGGCACTACGTTAGGTCCGAAGATGTTCGTTTGCATATGCCGCGCCGTCACCGTCGACGAAGTACATGAGCACTGCGATGCCGGTGCCTACACCGTCGACGACATCAGTGATCGGTGTGGCGCGGGCGAGGGCTGCGGAACCTGCCTGGAGAAACTCGACAGCATCCTGAGCGAAAGGGCGGCCACCTCGACGAGCGCTGCATGATCCGACACTGACAACTCCAGTCACAACCTCGCGCGAGTACGCGCGCGGGGCGTTTTGCCGTGTTAACTTCGTCACCAGACAATCGGCTAACGGGAGGCTGTCAGATGCGTGGCGACGACGAGATCATTGCACTACTCAACGAGCAGCTCACGAGCGAGCTGACCGCGATCAACCAGTACTTCCTCCACTCGAAGATGCAGGCGAGCTGGGGTCTGACCGAGGTCGCAGCGAAGACCCGCGCGGAGTCGATGGAGGAGATGACGCACGCGGAGATCCTCACCGACCGCATCCTCTTCCTCGACGCACTGCCCAACTATCAGCGACTGCTGCCGCTCCGCATCGGTCAGTCCATCCGCGAGCAGTTCGAGTCGGACATGGCCGTCGAGGTCGAGGTCGTCGAGCGACTCCGCCCGGGCATCGCCATGTGCCGCGAGAAGGGCGACATCACGAGCGCGAACATCCTCGAGAAGATCCTCGCCGACGAGGAAGAGCACATCGACTACCTCGAGACGCAACTCGAGCTGATCAACAAGCTCGGCGAACCGCTCTACCTGTCGAAGACCATCGCGACTCCCCCGTCCAACGGCTGACGAACAGCAGCCGACCGCTCAGGCGCCGACCGGCCGGCGCCGAGCGGTGGCGATCGCGACGACCGCGACGGCGATCCCGCCGACGGCGAGCACCGCGCCGATCGCCGACGGCGACAGGAACCCCCACCCGGCCGAGACCACCACGCCGCCGAGGAACGCACCCGCGGCGTTGGCGACGTTGAGCGCCGAATGATTGAGGGCGGCGGCCAGTGTCTGCGCGTCGGCAGCGACGTCCATCAGCCGCGTCTGGAGGGCCGGCAGCATCGTCGATCCGGTCAGCGCCACGAAGTAGGTGAGAATCAGTGCCGCCCAGGCATTCTCGGCGAGCACCGCGAAGGCGGCGAGAGTCACCGCGCTGGTGAACAGGCCGGCGAGGATGGCGACGGACACACTCCGATCGGCCGCGTAGCCGCCGACGAAGTTCCCGGTCACCATGCCCAGTCCGTACAGCATCAGGGCGAAGGGCACGACGGAGACCGGCAGTCCCGTCACCGACGTCAGGGCCGAGTTCAGATAGGTGTAGAACGCAAACATCCCGCCGAACCCGACGACGCCGATCACCAGGGTGAACCACACCTGCGTTCGTCTGAGTGCCCCGAGTTCGGTCAGCGGGTCGGTGATCGTCATGCCGGACAGGGTCGGCAGCACACGGACCAGTGCGACGACGGTCGCGATGCCGATGACGACGACGATCGCGAATGCGGTGCGCCACCCGAACGTCTCCCCCAGCCAGGCCGCCGCGGGCACGCCCACGACGTTCGCCACCGAGAGACCGAGCATCACCTGCCCGACCGCCTTGGCCCGATTCCGCGGACCGGCGAGGTGCGCGGCGACCAGCGCCGCGACGCCGAAGTACGCACCATGCGGAAGACCGGCGACGAACCGCGCCACGAGTAGAAGTCCGTACGACGGCGCGAGCACGGTCGCGAGGTTGCCGATCGTGAACGCCACCATCAACGCGATCAGGAGCACCCGCCGCGACATGCGCGCCGTGAGCGCCGCGATCAGCGGAGCACCCACGACGACGCCGAGCGCGTAGGCGGAGATGACGTGGCCGGCGGTCGGCTCGGAGACACCGAGGGAACCGGCGATGTTCGGGAGCAGACCCATCGCGACGAACTCTGTGGTCCCGATGCCGAAACCGCCCAGCGCGAGCGCCAGGATCGTCAACCGGCGGGCACGACTCGAGATCGTCGACGAGGGACGCTCCTGCACCTTCGACGATGCGTCGTCGAGCACCTTCGGAACGAGGTCGTCCGGCGCACCGGTGGTCGTCGTGGGAGCGTCAGGCACGCCTCATGCCAACCGGCCCATGGAGACCACAATTCCCCCGGACCCGGTGAGTTGCTTCACAGGGGGCCGACGACCCCGCCCGCCTGCCCGATCGCTGGGCGATCGATTCCTTGGAGGTTGCCGGGACTACTCGGAGCCCGAGTCCCCGCTCGACGAACTGTCCGATCCGCCATCGCTGTTGCCGGAACCGCTGCTCGAATCCGACCCGCCGCTGCCGGAACTGCCCGAGTCCGAGCCGTCCGGGTTCGAGGTCCCGGAGTCGGCGCTGCCGGAGCCGCCGTCGGGATCGGAGCCCGGGGTCCCGGCGTCCGACGACGGCGCGTCGGAGGAATCGGTCTCCGACCGCGTCACGCCCGGATCACCGCCACCGGTGGACGGGTCGGTGCCGTCTCCGCCGCCGGCCGGGCCGTCGTCGGGTTCGGCGGCCGACGCAGGCGCCGAGGTGTCCGTATCCGCCGAAGAGTCGACTCCGGACGGACCGCTCGCCACCTCGGTGACGGCCGGGATGCCGGAACCGCCGTGGGTCGCCTCGACCTCCGGTCCGCTGGTCTCGGGATCGTCGTCGACGGCGGCGAAGGTTCGGGCGAGAGTCACCGGCACCTCGGAGTCGTCGTCGGCGAGCACGGTGAAGGTGTTCGGCTGCGACGTGACGGTCGGTCCGACGATCGCGCCCGCCCAGTACCGCACGGCGTTCACCGGCAGCAGCACGATGCTGCGAACGCTGGCGGCCAGCGCGGTCACACCGCGCATGAGTCGCGCCGGGGACAGGCTGATGCCCTGCAGGATGTCCTCGAAGACGAAGAGGTCGGGAAGGTAGGCGCCGTAACCGAGCTGCGGCAGCGGCGGGAGGACACCCTGGACCAGGCGGACGACGGGCTGCAGGTTCGCCAGGGTGATCCCGAGCGGGAGGCCGACCGTCGGACGGCCGGACAGGAAGTCGCCGATCTCGCCGGTGTAGCCGAGGTCGGATGCCCAGCCCTGGACCAGCTCGGCGAATGCGGACTTCGCCCCGACCATGCAGACCGTCCCCGCGTCGTTGCACGAGACCGGTCGCGTCGCCCACTGGGACGCGGGGTCCCGGTACATCGCGTACGGGTAGAGGAAGTGCTTGACCTGGTAACCGAGGAGCCCGTCGATCGCACCGATCGGGTCGTGGATGGGATCGGGCAGGTCACAGATGGGGTCGCCCTCGATACAGACCGACACCACCCGACCCTCGAGCTCACCGAAACCGGCGTCGGTCCCGCTCGTCCCGCGCGGACCGGACATCGTCAGCCCCGGGATCACGCCGATCAGGGACAGTTCGATGCCGCGTCCGGTCTTGTCGCCGGCCTGCCGCGGGTCGGAGTACAACTCGCCGCTGATCCCGTCCGGGTCGATGACGACGGTGATCGGATTGCCGTCCTCGTCGAGGAGTGGGTCGCCGTTCTCGTCGGTCGCCACGACCTCGACCGGACCCGAGCCGATGTCGGCCAGGACATCACCCGCGACCCGGGCACCCTGCGAGTACCCGGCGACGACGACCGGCTTACCCGAACACCGGGTCTGGTAGCCGGCGATCGCCGATGTGGTCGCCGCGTTTCCCTGCGCCACGCTCGAGTCGTACCCCGTGGCGCCCAGCGGCCAGAGCGTCGTCGGATAGTCGGCGTAGATGATCGTGTATCCGTTGTCGCCCGCATACTCGGAGTCCGGGTCCGGATTCCCGTCCGGCCCGAGCCCTCGGTACCGCTGTGTGACCCCGACCAGGTGTTGCCCCTCGGGGTCGTTGGTGCCGGCGGCGATCACGACCGCCCCCGCTCCGCAGGACTCGGATGCCTCCGCGAGGGCGTCACCGGGGAGGCATAGGGCGACGGCCACCGCGAAACCGGTTGCAGAGGCGACGAGGACGGAGATCCGTCGAGAGCGGAGGTGCGCCAGCGCAGCCATGAGGTGTTCTCCTCGATGAACCCGGACCATGCCAGTGCGGAAGCCCGCCGGGGTTGCCCGAACCCTAAGGCGACGACGAAGAACCTGACATGATGCTGAGAAGCGCTAACGACGCTGTACTGGGGATTCGCCGTGCCGTTTGACCGATTTCAACCGTTCGGACCACACGCTCAGTACACGGTTCGGAGGCAGTGTGAGGGGTTCGACTCGGCGTGACCGGGAGGGTTCTCAGGCACTCACATCCGTGTTATATCCTTGTCGCCAGGTCATGAGTATCAGCGCCAAGCCCCGGCTTGCTGATCGGCAACCCTCCAACCGCGGTGGGGTGCTCCGGGTGATGACCGGGTTGTGGGATCGCAGCAGCGAAGCCCCGGCAAGCGCGGGTCCGAAGGTCGGACCCCAACAGGGTCGAATTTGGCCCTGCCGACCGTAGAAAGTGATCAATCGTCATGTCTGATGCCAACGAGGGCACGAATCCAGCCGACAACTGGAGCTTCGAAACCAAGCAGATCCACGCCGGCCAGACCGCCGACGCGGCCACGAATGCCCGGGCTCTGCCGATCTACCAGACCACCTCCTACGTCTTCAACGACACGCAGCACGCGGCGAACCTCTTCGGTCTCGCGGAGCCGGGCAACATCTACACCCGCATCATGAACCCGACCCAGGACGCGGTCGAGCAGCGCATCGCCGCCCTCGAGGGCGGCGTCGCCGCTCTGCTCGTGGCCTCCGGGCAGGCCGCCGAGACCTACTCGATCCTCAACATCGTCGAGACCGGCGGTCACGTGGTGTCCAGCCCGCGTCTGTACGGCGGCACCTACAACCTGTTCCACTACACCCTGCCGAAGCTCGGCGTCGAGGTGAGCTTCGTCGAGGATCCCGAGGATCCGGCGTCGTGGCAGGCCGCCGTCCGCGAGAACACCCGCGCGTTCTTCGGTGAGTCGATCTCCAACCCCAACAACGAGATCCTCGACATCAAGGGCGTCTCCGAGGTCGCACACCGCAACGGCGTGCCGCTGATCATCGACAACACCGTCGCCACCCCGTACCTGATCAACCCGCTGGCCCACGGCGCCGACGTCGTCGTCCACTCGGCCACCAAGTACATCGGCGGACACGGCACCGCGATCGGCGGCGTGATCGTCGACGGCGGCACCTTCGACTGGCGTGTGCAGCGCGACGGTAAGGATCTGTTCCCCGGCTTCACCACCCCGGACCCCAGCTACCACGGTGCGGTCTTCGCCGACCTCGGTGCGCCGGCCTACGCACTCAAGGCCCGCGTCCAGTGGCTGCGCGACACCGGTGCCGCCATCGCCCCGTTCAACGCCTTCCTTCTCGCCCAGGGCCTCGAGACCCTGAGCCTGCGCATCGAGCGTCACGTCGCCAACGCACAGAAGGTCGCGAAGTTCCTCGAGGGTCATGCGCAGGTCGAATCCGTCGCCTACGCCGGCCTCGAGTCCTCGCCCTGGTACCAGCGCGGCCAGGAACTCGCCCCCAAGGGACAGGGTGCGATCATCTCCTTCGAGATCGCCGGCGGTGTGGACGCGGGCAAGAAGTTCGTGGACGCGCTGACCCTGCACAGCCACGTGGCCAACATCGGCGACGTCCGCTCGCTGGTCATCCATCCGGCCTCGACCACCCACAGCCAGCTGACCCCCGAGGAGCAGCTCGCCGCAGGTGTCACCCCGGGACTTGTTCGCCTGGCCGTGGGCATCGAGGGAATCGACGACATCCTGGCGGACCTCGAACAGGGCTTCGCAGCCGCCAAGTGAGACAGGTGAGGCAATTTTGTCGGTGAGTATCGACCTGAACGCGCAAGCGTCTGATCAGCCCGACTGGGAATCGGTCCCGGACGGGAAGCTCGTCGGCATGAGCATCGGCTCGCTGCCTCTCGACAGCGGCGAACGGATCGACAACGTCACCCTGGCGTTCCAGCGCTGGGGGACGTTGTCGCCTTCCCGCGACAACGTGATCCTCACCCTGCACGCACTCACCGGCGACTCCCACGTCACCGGTCCCGCCGACAACGAGCACGAGGCGCCCGGCTGGTGGGACGGCCTCATCGGTCCGGGCATGGCCATCGACACCGACGAATGGTGCGTCATCTCGGCCAACGTCCTCGGCGGCTGCAAGGGATCGACGGGTCCCGGGTCGCTCGCCTCCGACGGTCGGCCGTGGGGTTCGCGATTCCCACAGATCACCGTCCTCGACCAGGTCCGCGCCGAGGTCGCTCTCCTCGACCGTCTCGGAATCCGCAGCGTCGGAGCAGTTCTCGGCGGATCGATGGGCGGAGCCCGTGCACTCGAGTGGGCGATCGAATACCCCGAGCGCGTCCGCAGCGCACTGGTGCTGGCCGTCGGCGCCCGTGCCACCGCCGACCAGATCGGCATCCAGACCACCCAGATCGCCGCCATCAAGTCCGACCCGGCCTGGAACGGCGGAAACTACCACGGCACCGGACAGGTACCGCTGACCGGGATGGGCATCGCCCGTCAGATCGCGCACCTGTCGTACCGCAGTGAGCCCGAGCTCGACGAGCGCTTCGCCAACGAACCGCAGGGCGACGAGCAGCCGCTTCTCGGCGGCCGGTACGCCGTGCAGAGCTACCTCGAGCACCAGGCGTCGAAACTCATGCAGCGCTTCGACCCGAGCAGCTACGTCGTGCTCACCGAGGTCCTGAACCACCACGACGTCGGCCGCAACCGCGGCGGCATCAAGAAGGCGCTCAACGAGTGCACGGTCCCCGTCATCGTCGGCGGGATCGACTCGGATCGTTTGTATCCCTTGCGGTTACAGGCCGAGCTCGCCGAAGAGCTGGGCAACTGCGTCGGCGGTCTGCAGGTCGTGCGATCCGACACCGGGCACGACGGCTTTCTCACCGAATTCGACGCCATCAGCGACCTGCTCAAGCGCACGGTCGAACTGGCCCGCCGCGACGCCTGAGCCGGTCCCCGTTCTTCGGCGCTCAGCGCGGGACGGGTACCGGGCTGCTCGACGACGGAGCGGCAGGTGCTTCCGCACGCGGCGTGGCCGAGTGATCGGGCGGAGGAGGAGTCGGCGCCGGACTCGACGGCAGTAGCTCCTTCGGCAACAGATCCGGTGGGATGCGCGGCGTCGTGCCCGGAGCGAACGGCATCGTCGGCCACGGATACGGCGACAATGTACGCGTGCTCGTACCGGTCGACGGCGAGGTCGGCGCCAACTCTGTGGTGGCCCAGCCCGGAGCGTCCCGGTCCGGTGTCGGAACCGGTTGCTGGGGCACGGTCGGCTGCTCGAAGGTCTGCTCGAAGGTCTGCTCGACGGGCTGGTCTGGGACGCGCGTCACCGGAGCCGACGTCGTGGGCACCGGATCGGATCGCTGCTCGCTCGTCGTTGCGACCGCCGGGACACTGTCGACCGACGGCGACGGCTCGGTGACCTGTCGTTCGGCGAACGAGGAGCTGACCGCGTAGACGGTGATCAGTGCCGCGGCGATGATCGCGCCCGCGACCGCGAGCGGCATGGCCGAGAGCCACTCACGCTGCGGACGACCACCGATGAAGGCCAGTCGCGCGGTGCTCGGACCACTCTCACCGGCGAGGAGCGCCGCACCCGTCGCTGCCACCAGTTCCGGGGCGGACGGGCACACTGTGTCGAAGTCATGCCCCTGGGTGATCTCCCGGACCGCGGGCAGATTGGCGAGACCACCGACGAAGACCACTGCGTCCGGATTGATGCCTCGCGCGGCCACGTCGGCCACATAGCGGTCGAACACCTCGCGTGCCTCACGCACCATCGGTTCGACGGCGCCCGCGACATGGGATTCGGTCAGCGACACCCGTCCCGAACCGCCCGGAAGCGTCACCGACGAACCCTCGGTGCCACCGGATCCCGCACCGCCGTAGGCGATCTCTTCCTTCGCGGTCCGGCAGGCGCTGATCAACTCGCTGCGCCCGGCGCGGGTGCGCGACGAATCTCCGAGAGCCGGGTTGTCGGCGGTGAGACCTTCGGCAATGGCGCGGTCGAGACGCCGGCCGCTGATGACGGTCGAGCGTTCGACGGCGGTGATCTGCCGGTTCTGCGGGTCGACGGTGTACATGGTCATACCGGTGTCACCGCAGTCCACGACCACGGCCGCGGAGAAGCGATCGATCTCGCCGGTGTCGGCGAGGTAGGCGACGACGGCCTCGTCCTCGGCGACGAGACGGATCTGGCGGCGGGGGCCGCTCCCCCGTGATCGCAGATGGCGTCGTTGGGCTGTGGTCCGGGCCGCGACGCCGATCGGGCCGACGCGTGCGTCGGCCTCGCGGGCTGCGCTGAGCATGACGTCGATACCGGCGTTCACGCGCCCCGGGCCGTCGAGCCCGTCGGTCGGGTCGACGTCGATCACGCGCGAATCCACTACACTGCGGCCCAGATCGTCACGCGTCAGCAAGACGTAGTGGATCATGCCGGCGCCTGCCGACACGCCCATCGACGTCACTCGGTTCACGTGGCCATCGGTCGGTGTTGCAGTGATACGTACTCCAGCGGTCGATGCGTCTGCCCAGCGTCGTACTCAGTGCTGTCGGCAGCGAGATTTGCCTGGTCAGGCGCGACCACTGCGTCTCAAGGTCACGCTCAGGTCTCTATTGTAATCAATCCGTTCCCAACGAGTCGATCGACGTGGCGAGCCAGAGCATCACACCACCGACCGTCGCCATCACCGAGACGTCGAACAGTTTCCCTCTGACCTGCAACAATCCGGCCTGCGACGAAGGGATGAACGCCCGGAGCAACGCACCGACGAGAAGCGCCGCGCCGAAAACGAAAGATCCGCGTCGCCATCGGTCGAACATCACGAACAGCGCGGCCACGAGCACGCCGAGCATCACCAGCAGATATGGGATCTGAACGAGGACCGCACGCACCCCGTGCACCTGCTCGGGCACGGGTTCGGCTCCGTGAGCTCCGTCACCCGGAGGTCGCGGTCTCGGTTGGTTCGGATCCGTCGAGGGCGGATCCGAACCGGCCGGGCCGACGTGCGGCTCGTCCGGGCTCACGCCGTGCCGCCGCCCTCGACCCCGGCGACGGCCTCGGCAGCGGCTTGTTGGGCGACGAGCTGCTGCTCGGCCCGTTCGACGACGTTGACGAGCAGGAATGCGCGGGTCAGCGGCCCGACTCCGCCGGGGTTCGGCGACACGTGTCCGGCGACCTCCCACACGTCGGGATGGACGTCGCCGACCAGGCCGTCGTCGGTCCTGCTGACGCCCACGTCGACGACCGCGGCACCCGGCTTCACCATGTCCTTGGTGATCAGATGCGGTACACCTGCAGCGGCGACGACGATGTCGGCACGCTCGACCTCCGAGCGGAGGTCCGCGGTCCCCGTGTGGCAGAGAGTGACCGTGGCGTTCTCACTGCGCCTCGTCAGCAGCAGGCCTATCGGCCGTCCGATCGTGACCCCACGACCGACGACGGTGACGCGGGCACCCGCGATCGGGACGTCGTAGCGCCGGAGGAGATGGATGACGCCGCGCGGCGTGCAGGGCAGTGTCGACTCCTTGCCCAGCACCAGTCGACCGAGGTTGATCGGGTGCAGTCCGTCGGCATCCTTGAGCGGGTCGATCCGCTCGAGCGCCGCGTTCTCGTCGAGGTGCTTCGGCAGCGGCAGCTGCACGATGTATCCGGTGCAGGCCGGGTCGGCGTTCAGTTCGTCGATCGCGGCGTTGAGGTGCTCGGTGGTCGCGTCGGCCGGCAGGTCCTTGCGGATGGATTCGACACCGATCCGGGCGCAGTCGGCGTGCTTGCCCTTGACGTAGGAGTGCGAGCCGGGGTCGTCGCCGACGAGTACCGTGCCCAGACCCGGGGTGATGCCCGCCTCGCGCAGTTTGTTCACCCGTTCGGTGAGATCCGCGAAGATCTCGTCGCGCGTGGTCTTGCCATCCAGTCGTATCGCGGTCACGCCCGACATTCTTCCATCCGGAGCGAGCGGGATGTGAGCCACTACTGTCTGTGCCGTGAGAGCAACCCGGGCCGACGTCGACCCCGCCGCCAGGACCATCTCCCCTCTCCTGCGGCGCACACCGACATCGCACAGCACCATCGAGACCGTCGACGGCCCGCGGGACGTCGCGTTCAAACTCGAGTACCTCCAGCTCGGTGGCTGTTTCAAGGTCCGGGGCAGCCTGTGGGCGACGCTGCACGCGCGCGCCGAGGGAACGCTGACGGACGCCGGGGTGCTCGTCGCGTCAGGAGGCAACGCCGCGATCGGCGCGGCCTGGGCCGCACGGATCGCCGGCGTGCCCTGCACCGTCGTGATCCCGGAGACGGCTCCCGCGGTCAAGGTCGGAACACTGCGAACTCTGGGCGCGCAGGTTCATCTCGTCGGGCTGCGCTACCAGGACGCCGCCGACGCCGCGGTGGAGATCGCCGCGACCACCGGCGCCCTGGCTCTCCACGCCTACGACCTGCCCGACATCGTCGCGGGTGCGGGCACGATCGGCCTCGAGGTCGCCGAGGACATACCCGGTCCGGTCACCACCGTGGCCTGCGTCGGCGGCGGTGGGCTCCTCGCCGGTCTCGCGGCGACCCTGCGTCCCGGCGACCGCCTGGTGGGTGCCGAACCCCTCGGGGCATCGTGTTTTCACCAGGCACGGGCAGCGGGTTCACCGGTCCCGGTCGAACTCGAGAGCATCGCCGCCGATTCCCTCGGTGCGACCCGCCTCGGTGACATCTGCTGGGAGACCGCCGCACAGCATCCGGACGTCGACAGTGTGCTGGTGACCGATGACCAGCTCGTCGCCGCTCGACGAATGCTGTGGGACTCTCACCGCATCCTCGTCGAACACGGCACCGCCGCGGCCGTCGCCGCGGTGACCACCGGAGCGGTTCGGACAGAACCGGATTCGACGCTGTGCATCGTGCTGTGCGGTGCGAACACGGGTTTCGACCTGTAGCCGACACGAACCGTCGCCGTCACTCACGGCGAGGCCTGCGACTACCCTGAGCACATCATGTTCCGGATCATGTTCTATCAGCCCTGCATCCCGCCGAACACCGGAAACGCGATCCGGTTGGCCGCCAACACCGGGTGCGAACTACACCTCATCGAACCCCTGGGATTCTCGATGTCCGACGCCCAGGTCAAGCGGGCGGGTCTGGACTATCACGAGATGGCGAACGTGACCGTGCATCCCAACCTGGTGACGGCGTGGACCACGTTGAAACCCGAGCGCGTGTTCGCGTTCACCGCACATGCGGAGCGCTATCACACGGACGTCGACTACCGGCCGGGCGACGTCCTGCTGTTCGGCCCGGAACCGACAGGGCTGCCCGACGAGGTCCTCGCCGAACCCGAGGTCACCGACCGGGTGCGCATCCCGATGCTCGCCGGCCGTCGTTCACACAACCTCGCCAACGCGGCGAGCATCGTCGTCTACGAGGCATGGCGGCAGAACGGTTTCGCCGGGGCCGTCTAGTTGTAATGACCAGGGACGTTGTGGACGGTGTGGCGCCAGTGAATAGGTGAGGACCTCCGGTATCGGTGTGGTTACCAC